>CAZHDP010000418.1:0-3255 GCA_964531605.1 uncultured Burkholderiaceae bacterium
CAAACTGCCTTACGACATCTTCAAAGATTTTGTAGGCGTGAGCGATGCCTGTGCTTCACCGGTGATGCTGATCGTCAACGGCAGCAACCCGGCCAAAAACGTCAAAGAATTTGTGGAATGGGGCAAAGGGCGCAAGCTGTCTTATGCCTCTTGGGGCAATGGTTCAACGGGCCACCTGTTGGGGCACATGTTTGCCGACATGAACAAACTGGACGCGACCCACGTCCCCTACAAGGGTGGCATACCGGCCATCACCGATCTGTTGGGCGGCCAGGTTGACTCGCTCATCATTGACTTGGCCTCGACCAAAGTGCACATCGAGTCAGGGCGGCTGCGCGCCTTGGCGGTGGTGCTGGACCGACGCATGCCGCAATTGCCCGAGGTGCCCACGATGCTGGAAGCCGGCATACCGGGCATGGACGCGGCGGGGCTCTACGGCTTTTATGCGCCAGCAGGCACACCGCGTGACGTGGTGCAGCGTCTCTCCACCGAGATACAACGCATCCTGAAACTGCCCGATGTCGCGCAAAAATTCAATGCGCTTGCGTTCATCATCAAGGGCTCAGACCCTGACGTGTTCGCAGAGACCACCCGCCGCGAATTTCAGCGCTGGGAGAAAATCATCAAGAGCGCGGGGGTAACGTTGGAAATGTAAACAAGGGAGAGCATCGTGAAACAACAATGGATCGCATGGGTAGGGTGTGCAAGTGTTTTGGGTTTGGCCTTGGCGGGCTGTGCCGCCCCCACAGCGCTGGACTCAGTGCAAGTCAACGTGGTGGGCATGGACGCACTCCCGAGCGAAGGCATGGAGCTGCGCATGGGTGTGAAGCTGCGCATTCAAAACCCCAGCGACACGGCCATTGACTTTGACGGTGTGGCCCTGAGCCTGGAGCTGCGCGACCAAGACTTTGCCACAGGCGTGACCCCGGTGCGCGGCACCGTGCCTCGCTTTGGTGAAACGCTGATCACGGTGCCAGTCACCGTGTCGGCGACCGCCATGCTGCGTCAAGCGTGGTCACTGGCCAATGTGGGCGTGGCCAGCAGCGGCACAAGCTCCAACGTTCGCTACGTCGCCCGCGGCAAACTGGGAGGTTCGGCTTTTGGCGGAACACGGTTTGAGAGCCGTGGGGACTTGCCACTGCCGACGCTGACATCGCCCAAGTGACCACGCCCCCGGTGAGATCGGTCAATCGAATTTGATGTTGGCGGCTTTGACGACGGCGCCCCACTCTGCTTGCTCGGCCTTCAAATACGCGGCCACTTTGTCGGGGTTGCCGCCCATGGGGGCGCTGCCGTCGTCGGCCAGTTGTTTCAACAACGCGGGGTTGCTCAAGGCTTTTTCCACGGCGGCGTTGAGCCGTTTGACCACGTCAGCAGGTGTATTGGCAGGGGCCACAATCATCTTCCAGTCGACCGCCTCAAAGCCGGGGTAACCTGATTCGGCCACGGTGGGCACGTCTGGCAAGATGGCCAGGCGCTGGGCGGAGGTCACCGCCAAGGCGCGCAGCTTGCCACCTTTGAGCATGCCGATCACCGCTTGAGGGGTGGCGAACATGGTGTCGGTCTGCCCCCCCAGCAAATCCGTGATGGCAGGTGCAGCCCCTTTGTAGGGCACGTCCAACATCTTGAAGCCCGCCTTGCGGCCCAGCATTTCACCGGCCAGGTGGCCCACCGTACCCGTGCCTGCAAGTGCCTGGCGTAATTCTTGGGGCTTGGTTTTGGCTGCCTTGATCACGTCAGCCAGGGTCTTCCAACTCGCATCGGCGCGCACCACCAGCACAGTGGGTACCTCGGCCACCAGGGCCACGGGCACCAGGTCTTTGCTGGGGTCAAACGGCATCTTGGCCATGGCGGCCGGGTTGATGGCAAGGTTGGCGGTTTGGCCCATGCCGAGGGTGTAGCCATCGGGCTTGGCTTTGGCCACGATGTCCAACCCGATGTTGCCGCCCGCGCCAGGCTTGTTGTCCACCAGGAACGCCCATTTGGTCTCTTGTGTGATTTTTTCGGCGATGTGGCGCGTGACAGCGTCCGTGCCCCCACCTGCGGTGTACGGCACCACAAAGCGGATCGGTTTGTCAGGCCAGTTAACCTGAGAAAAACCAGGGCCAGCGCATGTCAACAGGGAGAATGCTGCTATTAATTTGAGAGTGTTTCGTTTCATCATGAGGGTGCGTTGCTCAGGGCATGGATGGTTGCATCGTCGTACCCCAGCTGGGCCAGCAACTCATGGCTGTGCTCTCCCAGTCGGGGCGGGTTCAACCGCACACCTGGCCGTTGGCCATCCAGCGTCAAAGGCATCAGCACCGTTTGCGCCGATTGACCGTCAGGCAGGGTCATGGGGGCCAGGCCACCCGTGGCCAACAGGTGAGGATCGGTCAGCAGGTCTTGTGGTCGGGTGATGGGGGCAAACGGCAGCGCATGCTTCTCGAAGGTGGCCGCGAGTTCAGCAGCGCTGTAGCCCGCCAAGCGCTCGCGCAGGATGGGCATCATCCATTCGCGGGCACGCACCCGGTCGTTGTTGCTGGCCAGCCGCGCATCGGCCTTGAGGTCAGCAAAACCAAAAGCGTCGCAAAAAATGGCCCACGCCGTGTCGCTGACCACGGCCAAAAAGATTTGCTCGTCGTGTTTGACCTTGAACACGTCATACACCGCCCAGGCCGAGATGCGCGCGGGCATGGGCGCGGCGGCCTTGCCGGTGACGGCGAACTGCATCATGTGCTGCGCCACCAAGAACACGTTGTTTTCGAACAAGGCGCTTTGCACCTCTTGCCCCAGCCCGGTTTTGTCGCGCTGGGCCAGTGCGGCCATCACACCAATCGCGCCAAACATGCCGCCCATGATGTCGTTCACACTGGTGCCTGCGCGCAGCGGATCGCCAGGGCGACCCGTCATATAAGCCAGGCCGCCCATCATTTGCACCACCTCGTCCAACGCGGTGCGGTGTTCATATGGTCCGGGCAAGAAGCCTTTGTGGCTGACGTAAATCAGGCGTGGGTTCAGCGTTTTGAGGGCGGCGTAGTCCAGCCCCAGCTTGTGCATGGTGCCGGGTTTGAAGTTCTCAGTGACCACATCTGCCGTGGCGATCAGCTTGAGCACCGCTTCTTTGCCCTCGGGCGTTTCCAGGTCCAGCGCCAAGCTTTTTTTGTTGCGGTTGAACATGGGGAAAAAACCCGCGCCAGAGCCGATCAGTTTGCGTGTGGCGTCACCTTGGCGGCCATGGCCGATGGGCTCGACCTTGATGACCTCGGCCCCCAG
>CAZHDP010000419.1:0-3246 GCA_964531605.1 uncultured Burkholderiaceae bacterium
TGAGGCTCCAAAAGACGACGCACCTGCCGGTGGCATGGGCGGCGGCATGGGTGGCATGGGCGGCATGGGCGACATGGGCATGTAATTGCACAGCTGAGTCGCCTGCGGTTCACCTGCAGACCACAAAAACCCCGCAGGGCTCGCGCCCTGCGGGGTTTTTTATTGCGCAAATCAATCAATTAAATTACTTTTATCGATTGAGATACAAACTGAAACAATTCAGTGGCCGTTTTGCATTGACGCAGTTGGTCGTAGTGCAAACAATGACCATACCAACGCTTGAATATCGATTCAAAAGTTGTTAGGCAGCCAGCGAGGCCTGTCCTTCATGAGGACGCAATCTGGCAAGGGCAAACTTGGCGAAAGCCAAGGACGCAAAGCTTCCGGGCTACAAGACGATGTCTTATGCCAGCGGGGCCGCCGGGATGGGTTTCAACGAACCTGCCCGTTGTGCGTCGCCCTTTATGTGTGCAACCTGACAGTAAAGGCAACATCATGATTCATCACTCCCCCTCCCTCTTTGACGTGCCCCCCATGGGCAGGTCGTTGTGCGTGCGTTGTTTGTTCACTTGCTGAAAGGAGCTACGCCATGCCCAGCTATACCCTTAACGTCAATGGCAAATTTGTCACGGCCGATGTGAGCAGCGCAGAGATGCCTCTGCTTTGGGTGCTTCGCGACGTGCTCAACCTCACTGGCACCAAATACGGGTGCGGCATCGAGGTTTGCGGCGCGTGCACCGTGATGGTCAACGGTCAACCCGAAAAATCGTGCGACATGGACGTGTCGTCCGCGGTGGGCAAGACCATCGTCACGATCGAAGGCCTGTCCAAAGACCGCAGTCATCCTGCGCAACAAGCCTGGATCAAGCACCAAGTCCCGCAATGCGGCTACTGCCAATCGGGCATGTTGATGTCGGTGGCCTGTGCCATGAAGGCGGGTCATCACGGCAGCGCCATTGCCTCTGAGGTGAACAACCTCTGCGTCTGCGGCACCTATTCACGTGTCAAAACAGCCGTCGCTGGCCTTTGATCTCACCACAGGAGAACACCATGAACCATGCCATCACCGTAGATCGCCGCAAGTTCTTAGGCACCAGCGCCGCCAGTGGTTTGACTTTGGGCTTCACCATGCTGGGCGTGTCACCTTTTGATGAAGCCCATGCCCAAGCAGCCACCACGTCCAAGGTCAACACCTGGCTGACCGTGGGAGCCGATAACACCATCACCCTGACCGTTGGACCCTGCGAGATGGGCCAAGGGTCGATGTCCAGTTTGGCGCAGATTTTGTCAGAGGACTTGATGGTGGACTTTGGCCGCATTGCGATCATGCAAGGCGGACCCAACCTGACATCGTCAGCCATAGGCACGGCCATCGTGGCCGGTGGCTCCAGTGTCATTCGCAACAACTATTGGAAGTTTCGAAACGCTGCAGCGATCGCACGCGAAACCTTGGTGATGGCCGCGATGGCGCGCCAGCAAGACAGTTCGCGCAACAGCTACACGGTGGCCAATGGGGTGATCAGCCACAGCTCGGGCAAGACCTTCACCTATGGCGATGTTGCGGCTGATGCAGCGCTGCTGACGCCGCCCACCAGTGCCCCGTTGGTGCCGGATTCACAATTCAAGGTGATCGGCAAATCGATGCAACGCTTGGACATCCCATTGAAGGTGGACGGCAGCGCCAAATACGGGATCGACACACGCCTGCCGGGGATGTTGTTTGCCGTGATCAAACACTGCCCCACCTTTGGGGGCACGGTAGCCGTGTTGCCCGGCACGCCACCTGGCGCGGTGGGGGTGTTCCCCGTGGCGGTGGGTGCAGGCTTGGGGCGCGGCGCAGACCTGGCAGGCAATGTGAACGCCGTCGCCGTGGTTGCCGCCACGACCTGGGACGCGATGCGTGCTGCCCGTGGCCTGTCAGTGAAGTGGAATGTACCTGCCGCCGCTGGCAACTGGAACACGGCGCAGTTTGTGGCTGAGGCGCAGGCCTTGGCCATCAATGCCACGCCGTACGTGGCGGGTACAGCCAATGTTCCCGGTGCGCTGTACACCGTAGAAGCTGCAGGCGACGCCAAGGCCATCATCAACAAACCGCTGCTGGGCCAAAAGGTGGTGGATGCCACCTATGTGTTGCCGTATGTTTCGCACGCGTGCATGGAGGTTTTGAATTGCACGGTGGATTACATGCCTGGCGTGCGTTGCACGGTCTACGCCCCCACGCAGGTGGCCAATGCAGCCCTGACGCGGGTCTTGGCTTTGACGGGGTTAACAGCAGGGCAAGTGACCTTCAACACGACGATGCTGGGTGGTGGCTTGGGGCGCAAACTGGAGATTGACTTCATCAGCCAGGCCGTGCAAGTGGCCATGGCACTCAAAAAGCCCGTGCAATTGGTGTGGCCACGGGAAGAAGACTTCACCCATGACCAATACCGCCCCATGGGCTTGGTCAAAGCGAGGGCAGCGGTCGACGCCAGTGGCAACGTGGCCGCCTGGGCGTACCGCAACGTGTCACCGTCCATTCGGGCCCAGCGCGGTAGCCTGTTGACGGCAACCGGTGACAGCCAAGGTTATGAGGCCGCCCAAGCGCTGCCCTATGCCTTCGGCACCCGGTTGACAGAGTGGGTCAACCATCCGTCGCCCATCCCCGTGGGCTATTGGCGCTCGGTGGGGGCGTCCATCAACACGTTTGCAGTGGAGTGCATGATGGACGAGTTGGCAGCAGCCTGTGGGATGGACCCTGTGCAATTCAGGCGCTCCAAACTGGGCAGTGATGCGCGGTGGCTGGCCGTGCTCGATGCCGCCGCCAGCTTGGGCAACTGGGGCACGAGCAGTGGCAAAGGCACGGCCAAAGGCATTGCGATTGGTTCGGCGTTCAACAGCATCTGCGCAGCAGTGGTCGAGGTAGCGGGCACCAGCGCAACATCGTTCACGGTCAAAAAGGTGTCCGTGGTGTTGGACGCCTACCTCACGGTCAACCCAGGCAACGTTGAAGCACAACTGACCGGAGGCGTCGTGCATGGTTTGAACGCAGCCCTTTACGGTCAGCAGACCTTTGTCAATGGCGTGGCCCAGAAGCGCAACTTCAACAACAACCGGATGATGCGCTTGCGAGAGATGCCGCAAGTGAGCATTGGGATCATGCCGCAACCGGCCACAACCAACAGCGCACAGCCCATAGGCGGCGTAGGGGAGTTGGGCGTGCCAACGGTGGCACCGGCCTTGGCCAATGCCATCGCACGGTTGTCA
>CAZHDP010000420.1:0-3237 GCA_964531605.1 uncultured Burkholderiaceae bacterium
ATTTCTTTGTCCATGAAGCGGCGAAAGCTGTCGCGGAAAGCCTCATGGTCGGGGGTAAACAGGCTGCGTTCAATCATGGTGTGTCCTCGGCGTGGGTAGGTTGCGGCTTGCATTTTCACAGAGCATCCGCTCTCCAAAAATCATATACTGAATCGAACCCTAGCCCTAGCCTCTGCCACGACAGGAGACTGCATGTCGCTTTTTTCTCCCGGAATCCCAATCCCCCGCCGAACCCTGCTCATGGCTGCTTCGGCCTTGCTGCCGCTGAGCGCACCCAGGGCGCAGTCTTTTCCCAGCAAGCCCATCCGCATCGTCGTGCCTTTCGCCCCCGGCGGCCCGACCGATTTCATGGCGCGCGCTGTCGGCAAAAGCCTGTCACAAGCCATTGGGCAACCCGTGATCGTGGACAACAAGCCCGGCGGCGGCGGGGTCATCGGTTTGGGCGAGGTGCTCAAGGCCCCTGCAGACGGGCACACGTTGGCATTCCCGTCGATCTTGGCCGTCACGAACCCGGCCTTGATGGCGAACTACCCGTACGACATCGTCAAAGACTTCACCCCCCTCACGGTGGTGGGGTTCATCCCCCACGCGCTGGTGGTCAGGCCTGATTCACCCATCAAATCACTGGGTGAGTTGGTGGCGCAAGCGAAGGACAAGCCTGGCACCGTCACCTACGCGTCCTCAGGCAACGGCACCTCGGCACACCTGGCTGGTGCCATGTTTGCAGACCGTGCCGGCATCCAGGTGACACACGTGCCCTACCGTGGCGCCGGGCCCGCGCTGCAAGATCTGTTGGGGGGGCAGGTCACGTTCATGTTCGTGGACATGAGCACGGGACTCGCTCAAATCAAAGCGGGCAAACTGCGGGCGCTGGCCATTGCCCCTGCCCGACGCATCTCGGCATTGCCTGACGTGCAAGCGATAGCCGAGTTGGGCTACCCCGGCTACGACATCCACGCGTGGTACGGCCTGCTGCTGAAAGCGGGCACGCCTGCGCCAGTGGTGCAAAAGCTCTACGAGGAGGTCCGCAAAGTACTGACTTCTAACGAGATACGAGAGCTGTTCCGTGCGCAAGGCATTGACCCCGGTGGCATGCCGCCTGCGGACTATGGCGAACTGATCCGCGATGACTTGACGCAATGGAAACGCGTCATCGACAAGCTCAACATCAAGCCAGATTGACACCATGACACAGCCCCCTCAACCCAAGCACATCACGCCACTGAACATCGTCATCCCGGACGACTACCAAGACTGTGTTCGCCATCTCGATTGTTTTGGCCAATTGGCGCCCCATCAGGTCACCGTCTTCAACGACACCGTGAAATCCCTGCCAGCCTTGGTTGAACGCCTCCAGCATGCGCACGCCGTGGTGCTGACGCGAGAGCGCACCACCATCACGGCAGAGCTGCTCGACCAATTGCCGAACCTGCGCCTGATCAGCCAAACTGGAAAAATCGCCGCCCACATCGACCTGGCGGCGTGCACAGCACGGGGGGTGGCCGTGGCAGAGGGCAGCGGCAAAGGTGCGGCCACGGCTGAGCTCACCTGGGCGCTGCTGCTGGCGAGCAGACGGCACTTGGTTGCCGAAGTGAATCGCCTCAAAGCAGGCTTGTGGCAAAGCACGGTCGGCCAACAGTTGCAGGGACAGCGATTGGGGGTATGGAGCTACGGCCGCATCGGTCAACAAGTCGCCGCTTACGGGCGGGCCTTTGGCATGCAGGTGTGGGTGTGGGGCCGAGAAACCTCTACTGCCCAAGCCAAGGCAGATGGCTACGAAGTGGCCCCCAGCCGCGACGCTTTTTTTGAACAAAGCGACGTGGTCAGCCTGCATGTTCGGCTCAATGGTGACACCCGGGGCCTGGTGA
Source organism: uncultured Burkholderiaceae bacterium (assembly GCA_964531605.1). Lineage (GTDB taxonomy): Bacteria > Pseudomonadota > Gammaproteobacteria > Burkholderiales > Burkholderiaceae_C > Defluviibacillus. The sequence goes on from CAZHDP010000420.1 coordinate 1,869, forward strand.
CGGCTGACGATTTGGGCCGCATGAAGCCGACAGCGGTGCTGGTCAACACCAGCCGAGCAGAGTTGGTGGCGCCTGGCGCGCTGGTTGACGCCCTCAAAGCAGGTCGTCCTGGGTTCGCGGCCGTGGACGTGTACGAGGAAGAGCCCGTGCTGGGTTGCAGCCACCCTTTGTTGAACTTGCCCAACGCGCTGTGCACACCGCACCTCGGCTACGTAGAGCGGGACAACTTTGAACGCTATTTCGGCACGGCCTTTGACAACATCAACCGCTACGCCACAGGGGAACCCGTCAACGTGGTCAATCAGGAAGCCTTGAATTCTATTTTTACAAAGCATACGCTTGGTAAAAAATAATATACTCATCCGAACTTTTTCACCATTGCATCTGGAGACTGACCATGACCGAAGCTTTTGTGTACGACGCCATCCGCACCCCGCGCGGCAAAGGCAAAAAAGACGGCAGCCTGCACGAGGTCAAGCCCATCAACTTGCTCTCAGGTTTGCTGTCAGAGTTGCAGCGGCGCAATGACTTTGACACGGCCAAAGTCGATGACGTGGTCATGGGTGTCGTGTCGCCTGTTGGCGAACAAGGCTCTGTGATCGCCAAAGTCGCCGCTCTGAAGGCTGGCTGGGATTTCACCTGCTCGGGTGTGCAAATCAACCGCTTCTGCGCCTCGGGGTTGGAAGCCGTGAACATGGCCGCACAAAAGGTTCGCTCGGGCTGGGAAGACCTGGTCGTCGCAGGCGGTGTGGAAAGCATGAGCCGGGTGCCCATCGGCTCCGATGGCGGGGCCTGGGCACAAGACCCTGAGACCAACTCTCAAACCCTGTTCGTACCGCAGGGCATCGGTGCTGACCTGATCGCCACGTTGGAGGGGTTCACCCGCGAAGATGTGGACGCCTTCGCGATGGCATCGCAAAAACGTGCCGCTGCAGCACAAGCCGCGGGCTACTTCTCTCGCTCGGTGGTGCCGGTCAAAGACTTTTTGGGCCAAGTGATCTTGGAGCAAGACGAATTCATCAAACCCCGCACCACGATGGAAGGCTTGGCCTCCCTCAAACCGGCGTTCGAGCAAATGGGGGCCATGGGTTTTGACCAGGTTGCGCTGAACCGATACCCCCAAGTGGAGCGCATCCACCACGTGCACCACGCGGGCAATTCGTCCGGCATTGTGGATGGCGCCGCCGCCGTGCTCATCGGCAACGAGGCCGCCGCCAAGGCCCACGGCCTCACGCCCCGCGCACGCATCGTGGCCACGGCGCTCAGCGGTGCAGACCCCACCATCATGTTGACCGGCCCCGTGCCCGCCGCCAGGAAGGCGCTGGCCCGTGCAGGCATGACCATCGACCAGATCGACCTGTTTGAAGTC
>CAZHDP010000421.1:0-3225 GCA_964531605.1 uncultured Burkholderiaceae bacterium
CGCAGGTTTGCATGCGGTGCAGTACCCAGAGCGCCCACGCCGTTTGGTGATCGTCGGTGCCCCAGGCCTGGGCTTGGCATCCCGGCGCAACCAAGGGCTCAAAGCCTGGCGCCACCTCACCGATGAAGCCGAGCGCCGTGAGATTCACCGCTACAACTTGGGCGCGTTGATGCTGCACCACCCTGAATCCATCGACCCACAGGCGGTGGACATCCAAGAGACCAACGTGCCGCGTGACCGCATGCCAGGCCGGCGCTTGGCGTTCATTCCCTCCTTGCTGGAAGCCCTGCCGCGCATCACCTGTCCGGTGGACGTGATGTATGGTCACCAAGACGCGCTGTACGAAGGGCGCCAAGACCAATTGGAGGCGGCGATACGCGGCGCCACCAGCACCTTGCGCAGCTTCCAGTTCATTGCAGATGCCGGGCATTGGGTGCAGTACGAACGTGCTGAATCCTTCAATGCAGCCCTGTTGACTGTGCTCGCGTCCTGATGTCGCATCCCTCTGTAGCCTGACCCCTTTGAAAGCCTGACATGACCCTTGCCGCCACGCCTGCGCCCACCAGCACTGACCGTCAACCCACGCCCTTGCGCATTGATTTCGTGTCTGACATCTCCTGCCCCTGGTGCGCCATCGGCTTGTCGTCCTTGGAGCAGGCCATTCAACGGCTGGCGGGTGAGGTCACGGTCACGATGCAGTTCCAGCCTTTCGAGCTGAACCCGAACATGCCGGCCGGCGGCCAAGACATCACCGAGCACATCACGCAAAAGTATGGCTCCACGCCCGAGCAGCAAGCCCAAACCCGTGAAGCCATCCGCCAGCGCGGTGAAGACGTGGGGTTCACGTTTCGCAAAGAAGGCCGTGGCCGCATTTACAACACCTTCGACGCACACCGCCTGCTCCATTGGGTGGCGGTTGAGGTGGGTGTTGCACAGCAACACGCGCTGAAAAAAGCTTTCCTGGAAGCCTATTTCACCCATGGCCTGGCACCAGAGTCGCATGAGGTGTTGTTGCAGGTGGTCGGCCAGCAGGGCTTGGACGTGGCCCGTGCGGCCGCCATTTTGGCCACCGATGAATTTGCGGCTGAGGTGCGTGAGCACGAAGCGATGTACACCGGTGCGGGCATCCGCTCGGTGCCTGCGGTGATTGTCAACAACAAGCACCTGATCTCGGGTGGTCAACCCGTTGAGGTGTTTGAACAGGCGCTGCGGCAAATCGCCGCCGCAGCCTGACCCCACTGCCAACCCAAACTGCGCGTCAGAACGCGCCGTACACCATGTTTTTGAAGGTGTGGCGATAGTATTCGCGCTGACCTGGGCCTTGCATCATCCAGATGGCGATCATCTTCTCTTTGGGATCGATCCAGAAATAGGTGCCACCCAGGCCACCCCAATTGGCTTCGCCCACGCTGCCGGGGTTGCCGCTTTCACCGTCAGCCAAGCGCACAGCAAACCCTAAACCAAAGCCAAACCCTGGCCCTGGGCCGTAGCCCGTGCTGGCACCGGGCGCGCGGCTGGCGCGGATCATGTCGGCACCCAGGTGATCGCTGGTCATCAGCTGCACCGTTTTGGGCGACAAAATGCGCACGCCATCCAGTTCGCCGCCATTGAGCAACATGCGTGTGAAGCGCAGGTAATCTCCGGCCGTGGACACCATGCCGCCACCGCCAGACTGGAACGTGGCAGGCTTGGTGACGTTCAACAGCGTGACGGGTTGCTTGGTGTCAGGATCGATTTTGAACGCCTGGGCCAAGCGGTTTTGCTTGTCCGCAGGCACATTGAAGCTGGTGTCTTTCATTTGCAGTGGGCGCAAGATGCGTTGCTGCACGTGCTCTTCCAGGTTTTGTCCTGACACCCGCTCGATCAGCGAGCCGATCAAATCGGTGGATCGGCTGTACTCCCACACGGTGCCAGGCACATACGCCAAGGGCAGCGTGGCCAGCGTTTGTGACAGCTGGGTGTTGTTCATCTCATTTTTGTGGATGCCTGCTTTCAGGTACTCGTCTTTCACCAGCGATTTGCCAAACACGCCGTAGGTGAGGCCAGACGTGTGGCGCAGCAGGTCCTGAACCGTGGGCACGCGGGGCGAGGGCACTTTGTCCAGATACGGCTTGCCGCTGGCGTCTTTTTTCTCGACACCCAGTGTCATGGTCTTGAACTCGGGCAGGTACGTCGAGATGGGGGCGTTCAAAAACACCTTGCCGTCTTCCACCAACATCATCAAAGCGACCGAGATGATCGGCTTGCTCATCGAGTAGATCCGGAAGATCGAATCAGCCGCCATGGGCGCTTGGGTTTCGGGGTCACGTACGCCCATGACCCGCTCATGCACCACTTTGCCATCGCGGTAAACCACCATCACCGCGCCAGGCAGTCGCCCGCCTTGGATGTCTTTGGCGATGACGTCATCGAGTTTTTGCAACGCAGCCGGGTTCAGCGCGCGCGTCGCCTGGCCGCTCACCGGGCTGGCGCAACCCGCCAGCAGCAGGGCGCCTGCGCAGGCTGCGCTCACGGCACTGTTGATCAGCAGGCGGCGCACTCGGTGGTGACCGGAGGTGCTTAAGGGGGTTGTCATTGGCGTCAAGGCTTGTCTCCTGGTGATGGTGGGGAACACAAAACAGCGCATGTCAAACGGCAATCTCAAACCGCGAAACGCCCGTTTGCTTATTTTTCGATGGCCAACAGTTCGACTTCAAACGTCAGCGTGGCGTTAGGGGGCACCACACCACCCGCGCCACGGTCGCCATACGCTGTGGCGGGTGGGCAGGTCAGCGTGGCTTTGCCGCCGACTTTGATCTTTTGCATGCCTTCGGTCCAGCAAGGCACCACGCGGCTCAACGGAAAGGTGGCTGGCGCATTGCGCTTGTAGGAACTGTCGAACTCTTTGCCGTCCACCAGTGTGCCACGGTAGTGCACTTTGACCGTGTCACTGGCTTTAGGGTTGGCGCCCGTGCCCACTGTGGTGTGCACGATTTTGACGCCGGAGGGCAGGGTTTCAGTCTCAGCCGCGGAGGCTGCGTGGCAGAACAAGGCTGCGCCAGCCGTCAGTGCGCAAAGAATCGTGGAACGGGAAAGCAGTTTGGTCGTCATGTTGGTAGGCCCTTAAAAACGGACAGTATGAAGGTCATTGGGGGTGTGTTCCTGCGCAAAAATGATAAACATGATAGATTTATCAAATCTAATGTACTGTTGTGATGCAGGAGGCAACCATGACATTCTCTCTTG
>CAZHDP010000422.1:0-3223 GCA_964531605.1 uncultured Burkholderiaceae bacterium
CCATCAAGGGCGGCGACATCGAAGAAACCGCCACCCGCACCAACCTGGAAGCCGCTGACGAAGTGGCCCGCCAGATGCGCCTGCGCGACCTGGGTGGCTTGATCGTGATCGACTTTATCGACATGGAAGAGTCCCGCAACCGCCGCGAAGTGGAAAACCGCTTGCGCGACGCTTTGCGCCAAGACCGTGCACGTGTGCAGTTTGGCTCCATCAGCAAATTTGGTTTGATGGAGATGAGCCGTCAGCGCCTGCGTCCGGCCCTGTCCGAAGGTGCGTCGATCCCTTGCCCACGCTGTGGCGGTGCCGGCCACATCCGTGACACCGAGTCCAGCGCGCTGCAAATCTTGCGCATCATCCAAGAAGAGTCTCTTAAAGACAGCACAGCCTCGGTGCTGTGCCAGGTGCCTGTTGAGGTTGCCAGCTTCTTGTTGAACGAAAAGCGCACCGAAATCGCCAAGATCGAATTGAAGCAACGCATCAACGTGTTGATGGTGCCCAACAAGACCTTGGAGACACCCAACTACCGTTTGGAACGCCTCAAACACGACGACCCGCGCCTCGACAACATCGAAGCCAGCTACAAACTGGCCGAAGAAGTCGAAGACCCGACCACCGTCACCCGCCGCAGCCAGGAACGCAGCAACAAGCAGGAACCGGTCATCAAAGGCGTGCTGCCCGACGCACCGGCGCCTCAGGCCGCGCCCCGCGCAGAAGCGGCCCCCGTGGCCGCACCCGCAGCCCCCGTCGCGGCACCTGCAGCTGCGCCAGCAGAGACAGGTTTCTTTGGTTGGATCAAAGGCCTCTTTGGTGGTAAACCTGCTGCAGCGCCAGCACCTGCCAAAGACAGCAAAGCCGAGCCCCCCTCCACCCAGAAACCAACTGGCGACGGCACACCAACGCGTGGTGATCGCGGCGAAGGCCGTGGCGAGCGCGGACGTGGTGGCCGTGGCCGCGGTGGTGAGCGCACAGAAGGCCGTGGACCGAACCGGGACGGCAACCGCGAAGGCCCACGTGATGGCAACCGTGATGGGAACGCCGAAGGTCAACGTGAAGGGGGTCGCGAAGGCGGTCGCCGTGAACGGGGTGGCCGAGGTGGTCGTGAGGGTGGCAATCGCCCACAGCAGGGCCAAGCGGACCAGAGCGGATTGAACGCCACGACCAACCTGGCAGCACCAGGTAACGTTGCCGTTGACGGTGCCCCCGCTGTGGCTGCAGGCGCTGGTGACGAATCACGCGCCCCACGGGCCGATGGCCGTCGCTCTCGCGGCGAAGGGCGTGGACGCGGTGGTGAACGTGGCGACCGCGGTGAAGGCCGCGGTGAACGCCGTCCTCCACGTGATGCCGCCGCCGATGGCAGCCCACGCCAAGATGCCGAGCGAAGCCAGGATGAGCAAAACGGTGCAGCCGCACCCGTCGCGCAAGACCGGCCCGCAGGCCGCAGTTACTTCACGCAAACGGCATCGGCCAATGCCCCAGCTGACGCACCGGTAAACACACCCGTGAACGCCGAACAAGCGGTTGGCGCACAGCCCCCCGACCTCAACACCGAGGCGCAAGGCAATGCTGAAGCACAGGGCGACGGTGCTCAGAACGAGCAACATGAAGGCCAAGGTCGCCGTGAACGCCGCCCTCGTGACCGCTATGGCCGTAACCGCCGTGACGGCCGTGGTGAACGCACCGAAGGTGCCGCACCGCAAGACGGTCAAACAGAAGCGCCAGAAGCTTTGCAGCATGAGCCTGCCGCGCCCCAGGCCGCTGAGCCCACCCCTGTGGTCGCAGTGGCACCGGTTGCAACCACGCCTGTGGCGCCTCCTGTGGCAGTGAACAGTGCGCCTGCAGCAACACCAGCACCTGCTGGACTGCCTCGTGTACAGGCGTTCCAGTTGCCGGTGTCTGACATGCAAGCCTTGGCCGACAGCGTGGGCCTGCAGTGGGTCAACTCCGATGCCGACAAGGTTGCCCAGGTGCAAGCGGCCATTGCAGCCGAGCCCAAGCCGGTGCACGTGCCCCGTGAACGTCCTCCGCTGGTGGTGATTGACGAAGGCCCGTTGGTCTTGGTCGAGACCCGTCTTGATCTGGCACAAGTCCCCATGCCCTTCAAGGCCAGCTGATCGACCTGGAGAGCAGACAAGACTCTCCTCCTCAAAAAAAACAGGCCCTTATCGGGCCTGTTTTTTTTGCGCTATGGAAGGGAGCCCTTGAAGCGCAACATCAAACTTGTGCAGCGCGCTTCCAGGCTTCCAAGGCAGATTTGTTGTCTCCGTGGTGTTCTGCAAGCTCGGCCCGCGCCAGCCACGCCTTGCGCAACAAAGCCTGATCGGTCAACCCCGGGGTCGCTTGCAACAACAACTGCTGTGCTTTGCCCCACAGTTGGCGCTTCAAACAGGCCATCGCCACCAGGTACTGCAAGTCGGCCAAACGAGGGTGTTTGAGCTGCAGTGCCTCCAGACGAGACAGCCACGGCGCGTCCAACGTGTCCAACGTCGACTCGATCGCCAACACCAATTTATGCCGCCAATGCTCCCCATGGTGCTGCGCAAACAGCACCGGGTCCATGGCCATGCGCTCCCAAACCGGTAACAGCCAAGCCCGGGCCACGGCACTGTCGCCCCCCAGCCCCATCAGCCGCTGCGCAGCCTGCACGGCCAACTCTGGCATTTCGCGCTCGTTGGCCGACAAAGCACCCCACACCTGTTGCAACTGGCTGCCATCGTGCGCTTTGTTGATGAACTCAATGGCCAAACCACGCACCATGATACGCGCCGCGTCCGCAGAGAAAGCGCGGTGCTTGGCCAACAAACGGGTGGTCTCCAAGGCCTGCAGGGTTTGACCCGCCAAACGGGCAGCCTTGAGTTTGATGCGCAATGCGACCGTTCTGCGCGCCACACCTTGGGGCAACTCCGACAACAATTGCAACGCGCGCTCAGGCTCGCGGTCGTCCAACGCCCACCGTGCGGCACGCAGTTGCGCACCTTCGCGGGTTTCCTGGGTGACTTTGCCAGCACCCGCTGGCGGGGTCAGTGCAAATTGCAAGTGTTCATCACGGGTGGCCTTGTCTTGCAGGGCTTGCGCACTGTCCGCCACCAGCAAATGCGCCAAAACGGCAAGCTGTGCAGCGTGGTGCGGCGACTCTGCCCCTGCTGCCAACGAACGCTCTTGGGCCAAAGCCGATTCGGCGTCTTTGCGGGCCCGCAAAAACCGTCCGGCCATCATGTTCGCCAAG
>CAZHDP010000423.1:0-3221 GCA_964531605.1 uncultured Burkholderiaceae bacterium
TGGCCCTGTGAAGGCCAAGCCATGGTCTCCTTACATCGAAGGCAACGACAAGAAGCCGGACGAGCCTGCCAAGAAATAACGTCGCAACGCCTTTGGCGTGAAACGGCATCCCGGCTGGGCGCACGCTGAGCCCACCGGGGTTGTTTGACAGATTTGACCTCATCCTACGGAAATTGCAGTGTGAGCACCCATGGCGGGCGCTCACCCTACAGGTTCTCACATGCTCACCAGACACACATTCTTCTTCGCCTTGCTGCTTGCATGGACACAGGCCTTCGCATTGACGGCAGACGAGGCCAAACACATCGTCACGGGCGAACCCGATGCGCGCATTGAAGCCTTGAACCGCGCAGTGGCCTCGTCTGACGACAAAACGTTGGCCTTCATTCAGGCCTTGAGCGACGACGCCGTCAAAGTGCAAAAAGGCCTTGCCGTCGTGGTCAAAGACGGCAAAGCTCATGACCCTGTCACCGGCGCAGCGCAAGCCCTGGATGACGACGCGGAAGACGTGATGGTCAACAACCGCATGCGCGGTGAGTTGGATTCAGCACTTGCCGCGTTGAAGTTGTTTTCTCCGATCGAAGCGGTCAGGCGTGATGCCATCAAAGCCTTGCAAAGCGAAACGGATGATGCAAAGTTGCCTTTGATTGAAAAAGCGTTTGAGGCTGAAACCCATGTCCAGCTCAAGCACCAACTGGGCTTGGTGCGCGCCGCGATCCTTTTGGGCAGCGATCACAAAGACCGCCGACTCGAAGCCGCCAAACTGTTGTCGGCCAGCACCACCACCAATGCAAAGACCGCACTGATTGAGCGACTCAAAGTCGAAACCGATGGGGATGTCAGGTCTGCGCTGGAGACATCGCTGAAAACGGTGGAATCCGCGCTTGCCTGGGGTGACCGTCTGGCCGCGATGTTCAGCGGGATCAGCCTGGGCTCCATTTTGTTGTTGGTGGCCCTGGGCCTGGCCATCACCTATGGTCTGATGGGCGTCATCAACATGGCCCATGGTGAATTGATGATGATTGGGGCCTACGCCACGTATGTCGTGCAGGGACTCTTTCAAAAAGCATTCCCTGCTTACTTTGATTGGTATTTGTTGGCAGCACTGCCCGTTGCATTTTTGGCTTCGGCCCTGACCGGTGCCGCGTTGGAGCGTGGCGTGATTCGCTTCTTGTACGGCCGCCCCCTCGAAACGCTGTTGGCCACATGGGGGATCAGCCTGATGCTGCAGCAACTCGTGCGCACCCTCTTTGGCGCGCAAAACGTGGGGGTTGAGAACCCGTCCTGGATGAGCGGCGGCATCCAATTGATGGGCAACTTGCAACTGCCCTGGAACCGCATCATCATCATTGCCTTTGCTGCAGCCGTGTTGCTGGGCATGGGTTGGTTGATCGGCCGAACCCGCTTGGGACTCTTCGTGCGCGGGGTCACCCAAAACCGCCCGATCGCCTCGTGCATGGGTGTGAACACGGCGCGCATTGACACCTACGCCTTTGCACTGGGCTCTGGCATCGCTGGCCTGGCTGGCTGTGCGCTGAGCCAGGTGGGCAACGTGGGTCCTGACCTGGGTCAAGGCTACATCGTCGATTCCTTCATGGTGGTTGTCTTGGGCGGTGTTGGGCAGTTGGCTGGCACGGTCTACGCTGCCATGGGCCTGGGCGTGCTGAACAAATTCATCGAAGGCTGGGCGGGCGCCGTGTTGGCGAAGATTGCCGTCCTGGTGTTCATCATCATCTTCATCCAGAAGCGCCCCCAAGGGATCTTCGCGATGAAGGGCCGCAGTGCGGAGGCATGACCATGAGCAACACCACACCACCTGCAATGACGACCACAGTGCAACTTCCCTCGCCCCCACCTTTGCTGACCCGCTCCGGTTGGACCGTCTTTTGGGTCGCTGCGTTGCTGGTCTGCGCTGTGGCGCCTGTGCTCAATCTGATGGTGCCCAAGGACAGCGCTTTCCATTTGAGCGACTATGCTGTTGCCCTGGTTGGCAAAATCATGTGCTATGCCATCTGCGCGCTGGCGATGGACCTCATCTGGGGTTACACCGGCATCCTCTCGCTGGGACACGGTGTCTTTTTTGCCATCGGAGGCTATGCCATGGGCATGTACCTGATGCGGCAGATTGGCCAAGACGGTAACTACAAAAGCGACTTGCCTGACTTCATGGTGTTCCTGGACTGGAAAACCTTGCCTTGGCATTGGACCTTCAGCGACAGCTTCATCGCCACCTTGCTGCTCATCGTGTTGGTGCCGGGGCTCATCGCTTTCCTGTTTGGCTTCTTCGCGTTTCGATCCCGCATCAAAGGTGTTTATTTCTCCATCATCACGCAGGCGATGACGTTCGCCGCCATGTTGCTGTTTTTCCGAAACGAGACGGGGTTTGGTGGCAACAACGGCTTCACCGATTTCAAGCGCATCCTGGGCCTCCCGATCGCCACCCCCTCGATGCGCATGACCTTGTTCATGCTCACTGGGGTCACCCTGCTGGCCTGTTACTTGTTTGCCAAATGGTTGATTGGTAGCAAATATGGGCGCGTCTTGCAAGCCATCCGAGACGCAGAGTCCCGCGTGATGTTCTCCGGTTACAACCCCCTGGGGTACAAGCTCAGCGTTTGGGTAATCTCTGCCGTGATGTGTGGCGTCGCAGGTGCTTTGTATGTCCCCCAGGTCGGCATCATCAACCCCAGCGAGATGAGTCCCGCTAACTCCATCGAAATCGCCATTTGGGCGGCAGTTGGGGGAAGGGCCACGTTGATCGGTCCCATCATCGGGGCGTTCATTGTCAACGGCGCCAAGAGTTGGCTGACAGTGACTGCACCTGAGTTCTGGCTGTATTTTTTGGGGGCCCTGTTCATTGGGGTGACGTTGTTTTTGCCTGACGGCGTGGTGGGTTTGGTCAAAAAACTCAAAGGTGGCTCCAAATGACCCCAGAACTGCTTGAATCGGGTGCGAAGCGCATAGAGTCTTACGCCCAAAAGGAAACGGCTGGACAAACAGAGTCTGGCGGGCGCACCGCTGGCTTTTCGCGAATCGCGACACCTGGCGAGGTTGACATCACCCATGGCCGCATCTTGTACCTGGAAGATGTCTGTGTCAGCTTTGATGGTTTCAAGGCCATCAACAAGCTCAGCCTCGACATCGCACCCGGTGAGTTGCGCTGCATCATCGGGCCCAACGGCGCCGGTAAGACCACGATGATGGACATCATCACCGGCAAA
>CAZHDP010000424.1:0-3213 GCA_964531605.1 uncultured Burkholderiaceae bacterium
GCAGCTCTTTGGCGTAGGCCACGGCCTCGGCGCTGGAGCGCATGTCGGGCTCGGTGACGATTTCCAGCAGCGGCGTGCCCGCGCGGTTCAAGTCGATGCCTGATTGGCCGACGAAGTCTTCGTGCAGCGATTTGCCAGCGTCTTCTTCCAGGTGCGCGCGCACCAAACGCACGGATTTTTTCTCTTCGCCAAGGTAGAACTCAACCGCACCGCCTTGAACCACAGGGATTTCAAATTGGCTGATCTGGTAGCCCTTGGGCAAGTCCGGGTAGAAGTAGTTTTTGCGCGCAAAGACGCTGCGCTCAGCCACATGCGAGCCTACCGCCAGGCCGAACTCGATGGCACGGGCAACGGCGCCTTTGTTCATGACAGGCAAGGTGCCAGGCAAGGCCAAGTCCACCGCACAGGCTTGCGTGTTGGGCTCAGCGCCAAAGGCGGTCGGTGCGCGGCTGAAAATCTTCGACTGCGTCGAGAGTTGTGCGTGGGTTTCAAAGCCGATGACGACTTCGTAACCGTGAACCAGTGGTGAACTCATGGTCAGATACCCCCCTGTGGTGTGGCGGGTGATTGGAGGTGAAAGTCCGTCGCTTGCTGGAGCTGATGGGCTGCATTGAGCAAACGCGCTTCAGAGAAATAGTTGCCGATGAGCTGCAAGCCCACGGGCATGCCGCCTTCGCCAAAGCCCGCAGGCACGCTCATGCCGGGCAAACCGGCCAATGAGGCGGGCAAGGTGAAGATGTCGGCAAGGTAATCGGCCAGCGGGTCGTTGCCGTGGTCGTTCAAATGCCAAGCCACGGTCGGGGCGACAGGCCCTGCGATCACGTCGCATTGCTTGAACGCTTGTTGAAAATCATCTGCAATCATGCGGCGGATTTTTTGCGCCTGCAGGTAATACGCGTCGTAGTAGCCGTGGCTCAGCACGTACGTGCCGATCATGATGCGGCGTTTGACTTCTTCGCCAAAGCCCTCGGTGCGGGTTTGCAAGTACATGTCACGCAAGTCGGTGTACTTGGCCGCGCGGTGGCCGAACTTGACGCCGTCAAAACGGCTGAGGTTGCTCGACGCTTCGGCGGGCGCGATGATGTAGTACACCGGGATCGACAGTTCGGTGCGGGGCAAGCTGATGGGCACCAGCTTGGCGCCCAGCGTCTCGTAGGTCTTCAACGCGGCGTCCACTGCAGCGCGCACATCGGCCGACAAACCGTCACCGAAAAACTCTTTGGGCACGCCGATGCGCAGACCTGCCACGCTGTCGTTCAACTGGCGTGAGAAGTCTTCAGCAGCCACGTCCAGCGACGTGGCATCCCGGTCCAGGTCGGGGCCGCACATGGCCGACAAGAGCAACGCGCAGTCTTCGGCGCTGCGCCCCATGGGGCCGCCTTGGTCCAGGCTGGAGGCGAAGGCAATCATGCCGTAGCGTGAGGCGCGCCCGTAGGTCGGTTTGATGCCGGTGATGCCGCAAAAGCTGGCGGGCTGGCGAATCGAGCCACCCGTATCGGTGCCTGTGGCCACCGGCGTGAGGCGTGCCGCCACGGCGGCGCCACTGCCGCCGGAGGAGCCACCGGGGACCCGGCTGGTGTCCCAAGGGTTCAACACAGGGCTGTAGGCCGAGTTTTTGTTCGCTGAACCCATGGCGAACTCGTCGCAATTGAGTTTGCCCAGGCAAACCATGCCTTCCCGCTTGAGATTCGCCACAATCGTGCTATCAAAAGGAGAGCGATAGCCGTCCAGCATCTTGGAGCCCGCGGTGCTGGCGAAGTCCTGGGTCACAAAAATGTCTTTGTGGGCCAGCGGCACGCCCAGCAAAGGGCCTGTTTCGCCCTTGGCCAGGCGGGCATCGGCAGCACGGGCCTGGGCCAAGGTGGCTTCGGTGTCGGTGGCCAAAAAGCTGCCCAAGGCCTGCTGGCTCTCGATGCGTTGCAAAAAATGCTGCGCCGTTTCGACCGCAGACACGTCACGGGCACGCAGTTTGGCGGCCAGTGCGCTCACGGACAATTCGTGCAGGGCGTCTTGATGGGGGGTAGAAGATGGTGTCACGCCTGTACCTTATTCCATGACTTTGGGTACCAGGAACAGGCCGCGCTCGACGGCCGGTGCGCTGCGTTGGTTGGCTTCGCGCTGGTTGGGCTCAGACACCACGTCCTCGCGCAAACGCAGTTGCACGTCTTGGATCACAGCCACCGGGTGGGCCAGGGGCTCGATGCCGGTGGTGTCCACGGCACGCATTTGCTCCACGATGTCAAAAAAACCGTTGATTTGCGTGAGCATGCGCGCGCTTTGGTCAGGCTGCAGCGCCAATTGCGCCAAATTCGCAATCCGGCGGATGTCGTCAGGTGTCAGTGCCATAAATGATGCAAGGGTGAGGCGGGAAGGCCCAGTGGTTGCGAAACAGGAAATTCTTCGGTGTTTTCACCGAATTGTCGGTCTGCTCGCCGAAGTTATTCACAGGCGATGCGGTATTATCCCGCCTTTGGCCTGCAGCGAGCGCAGAGCGATGCTATGGGGCCAAGCGTTGTGACATTGACCCGTTTTTATTGGGGCGACAGCCCGCCAAAGTGCGGGTTGTGCCCGAGAGGATTTTCATGTTCGGTTCCTTCCGTCGGTATTTCTCCACCGACCTGGCCATTGACCTTGGCACCGCCAACACCCTGATCGTGGTGCGTGACAAAGGCATCGTTCTCAACGAACCTTCCGTTGTCGCCATCCGCCACGAAGGCGGGCCGCAAGGCAAAAAGACCATCCAAGCCGTGGGCAGCGAAGCCAAGGCGATGTTGGGCAAAGTACCGGGCAACATCGAGGCGATTCGCCCGATGAAAGACGGCGTGATCGCCGACTTCACGGTCACCGAGCAAATGCTCAAGCAGTTCATCAAGATGGTGCACCCGCGCGGTCTGCTGCGTCCGTCGCCTCGCATCATCATTTGCGTGCCTTGCGGCTCCACCCAGGTGGAGCGTCGTGCCATCCGCGAATCGGCTTTGGGCGCTGGTGCGTCTGAGGTGTACCTGATCGAAGAACCCATGGCTGCGGCCATTGGTGCGGGCTTGCCCGTGTCCGAAGCCAGTGGCTCTATGGTGGTCGACATCGGCGGTGGCACCACCGAGGTGGGCGTGATCTCTTTGGGCGGCATGGTCTACAAAGGCTCGGTGCGCGTCGGCGGCGACAAGTTTGACGAAGCCATCATCAGCTACATCCGCCGCAACTACGGCATGCTGA
>CAZHDP010000425.1:0-2531 GCA_964531605.1 uncultured Burkholderiaceae bacterium
CGCGATGCCGCCGCCGAACTGCTGAACATCTACGCCCGACGCGCCGCACGCCAAGGCCACCCTTTCCGCTACTCGCCGCAAGACTACGAAACCTTTGCCAACGACTTCGGCTTTGAAGAAACCGCCGACCAGCGCGGCGCGATCCATGCCGTGATCCAAGACATGATCTCGCCCCGCCCCATGGACCGGCTGGTCTGTGGCGACGTGGGCTTTGGCAAGACCGAGGTGGCGCTGCGCGCGGCCTTCATCGCGGTCACGGGCGGACGGCAAGTCGCCTTTCTGGCACCGACCACGCTGTTGGCCGAGCAGCACTACCAAACCCTGGTGGACCGCTTTGCCAAATGGCCGGTCAAGATCGCCGAAGTGTCTCGCTTTCGCAGCGGCAAAGAAATCACCGCCGCCATCAAAGGCATCGCCGATGGTGGCGTCGACATTGTGGTGGGCACGCACAAGCTGCTGAGCGAGTCCACCAAGTTCCACAACCTGGGGCTGCTGATCATCGACGAAGAGCACCGTTTTGGCGTGCGCCACAAAGAAGCCATGAAGGCCTTGCGTGCTGAGGTGGACGTGCTCACCCTCACCGCCACCCCCATCCCCCGCACCTTGGGCATGGCGCTGGAAGGGCTGCGCGACTTGTCCGTGATCGCCACCGCACCACAACGCCGCCTGGCCATCAAAACCTTTGTGCGCAACGAAGGCAATGGCGTCATCCGCGAGGCCGTGCTGCGCGAGTTGAAACGCGGCGGGCAGGTGTACTTCTTGCACAACGAAGTCGAGACCATCGAAAACCGTCGCCAGAAGCTCGAAGAACTGCTGCCCGAGGCCCGCATCGCCATCGCTCACGGGCAAATGCCTGAGCGCGAGCTGGAGCGCGTGATGCGTGACTTTGTGGCCCAGCGCTACAACGTGCTGCTCTGCTCCACCATCATCGAGACCGGCATCGACGTGCCCACGGCCAATACCATCGTGATGAGCCGCGCCGACAAGTTCGGTTTGGCACAGTTGCACCAACTGCGTGGCCGCGTGGGCCGCAGCCACCACCAAGCCTACGCCTATTTGCTGGTGCCCGACACCGAGGGTCTGACCAAGCAGGCGGCGCAGCGGCTGGACGCCATCCAGCAAATGGAAGAGTTGGGCAGCGGCTTTTACTTGGCCATGCACGACCTGGAAATCCGCGGCGCGGGCGAGGTGCTGGGCGAAAACCAAAGCGGCAACATGTTGGAAATCGGCTTTCAGCTCTACAACGAGATGCTGAGCGAGGCTGTGCGCTGCCTCAAAGCGGGCAAAGAACCCGACTTGCTCAGCCCCCTGAGCGTCACCACCGACATCAACCTGCACGCCCCCGCCCTGCTGCCTGACGACTACTGCGGCGACGTGCACCTGCGCCTGTCGTTCTACAAAAAGCTGGCGACGGCCAAAACGTCTGACCAAGTGGATGGCCTGCTCGAAGAAATCGTCGACCGTTTTGGCAAGCTGCCGCCCCAAGCACAAACGCTGATCGACGTGCACCGCCTGCGTGTGCTGACCCAGCCCTACGGCGTGATCAAGGTGGACGCCGCCCCTGGCGTGACCACCATCACGTTCCGCCCCAACCCGCCGATCGAGACGATCAAAATCATCCAGTTGATCCAAAAAAACAAACACATCAAACTGTCGGGCAATGAGAAATTGCGCATCGAGCGCGAGCTGCCTGAGGCCAAAGACCGGGCGCAGATGGTGCGAGATGTGTTGCGCAGTTTGGGGCAGCCCGTTGCCCAGCCCTGAAAAAGGCATGGCAGCACCATAACCCCTTCCGTCAGCGCCCTCTTTCGCCCCCTTCATCAGCAAACGACTTGTCATCACCTCTCATGAACACCGTCACCGAAGTATCCCCAGGCCTCTTCACCCAAGGCATCAGCACCCCGCTGCGCTTGCGCGATTTCAAACTCATTGCGTTTGACATGGACTCCACCCTGATCAACATTGAATGTGTGGACGAGATTGCCGACGCCGTGGGCCGCAAAGCCGAAGTAGCTGCCATTACCGAAGCCGCGATGCGCGGCGAAATCACCGACTACAAAGAGAGCCTGCGCCAGCGCGTGGCCTTGCTCAAAGGTGTCACCGAAAACGATTTGCTGCAGGTTTACCAAACCCGTTTGCAGCTCAACCCAGGTGCTGCAGAGCTGGTGTTGGCTTGCAAAGCCGCAGGCTTGAAGGTCTTGTTGGTCAGCGGTGGTTTCACCTTTTTTGCTGACCGCCTGCGCAGCCGCCTCAACCTGGACTTTGCCCGCAGCAACCTGCTGGAGATGGTGAACGGGCAGTTGACCGGACACCTGCTCGACCAAAGCTGGGGCGACATTTGCGACGCCACGCAAAAGCGTGACACGCTGCTGCAAGTCTGCAGCTTGCTGGGTTGCTCGCCAAGCCAAGCCATCGCCATGGGGGACGGCGCCAACGACCTGGAAATGATGGGCGTGGCCAGGCTGTCAGTGGCCTACCACGCCAAACCTCGCGTACGCGAACAAGCCAACGTTGCGATCAACGAGGGCGGG
>CAZHDP010000425.1:2541-3201 GCA_964531605.1 uncultured Burkholderiaceae bacterium
CGCTTGTTGACGCTGTTTGAATCACACTGAAACAAGGGCGCGTCCGCGCCAGTGTGCAAATGGAGCGTTTCACCATGACCCTGGAAGTTCGACAAGATGATTTGTCCGGCGCGGAGGTGCAAGCCTTGCTGCGCGAGCACATGGCCGGCATGATGAGTGAGTCACCGCCAGAGAGTGTGCATGCGCTGCCGTTGGATAAATTGCGTCAGCCAGACGTGACGTTCTGGTCGGTGTGGTCTGGCGAAGCCCTTTGCGGGTGCGGCGCGTTGAAAGCGTTGGGCTCACGACACGGTGAGGTGAAATCCACGCGCACGAGACCTGGCTTTTTACGCCAGGGGGTGGCACAAGCGGTACTCAGCCGCATTGTGCAAGAGGCGGCCCTACGGGGCTACGAGCGCCTGAGTCTGGAGACAGGGTCGACACCTGCGTTTCACGCGGCGCATGCGCTGTATGCGCGAAACGGGTTTACCGTGTGTGGTCCGTTTGGTGACTACGCGGCAGACCCGTTCAGTGTGTTCATGACCCGGGTGCTTTGAGCGTTTGACTCAAACGGCGGAGTCGTCTTCCTCGCCGGTGCGGATGCGCAGCACGCGCTCTACGTTGGTCACAAAAATCTTGCCGTCGCCAATCTTGCCAGTGCGGGCGGCCTTGATGATGGCG
>CAZHDP010000426.1:0-3191 GCA_964531605.1 uncultured Burkholderiaceae bacterium
GCATGGACCGTTTCACCATGCTGCGTTACGGCGTGAACGACTTGCGCTTGTTCTTTGATGGCGACGTTCGCTTCCTGAGCCAGTTCCGTTGATCCCACCCAGAACAAGAAGACCACCATGCAATTTCCAGAATCTTGGCTCCGCGAGTTTTGCAATCCGGCGCTTTCTACCCAACAACTGGCAGACACCTTGACCATGGCAGGTCTGGAGGTTGAAGACCTGCACCCAGCAGCCCCAGCTTTCAGCCACATCGTCATCGGCGAAATCAAAGAAGCGGTACAGCACCCCAATGCTGACCGTTTGAGGGTGTGTCAGGTCGATGTGGGACAGCCTGCGTTGTTGACCATTGTGTGCGGCGCACCAAACGCTCGCCCTGGCATCAAAGTACCTTGTGCCTTGGTTGGCGCTCAGTTGCCCCCAGGCGAGGATGGCAAACCGTTTGTGATTGGCAAAGGCAAGCTGCGTGGCGTTGAAAGCCAAGGCATGCTGTGCTCGGCCCGTGAGCTGAAGTTGTCCGAAGACCACGGTGGCTTGTTGGAATTGGCCGCAGACGCGCCCGTGGGTCAAAACATCCGCGCCCACCTGAACCTGGACGACACACTCCTCACGTTGAAGCTGACGCCCAACTTGGGTCACGCCCTCAGCGTGTATGGCGTTGCCCGAGAACTGTCGGTCTTGACCGGTGCGCCCTTGCAAAAGCCTGTGTTCCCCGTGGCTGCCGTGACCTTGACAGACACACTCAAGGTCAACATCAGTGCGCCTGATTTATGTGGACGGTTCTCTGGCCGTGTCATTCGCGGTGTGAACCCGCAAGCCAAAACGCCTCAGTGGATGGTGGACCGTTTGGCCCGCTGCGGTCAGCGCAGTGTGACGGCGCTGGTGGACATCTCCAACTACGTGATGTTCGAGTTGGGTCGCCCATCTCATATTTTTGACCTTGACAAGATCCATGGTGGGCTTCAAGTCCGTTGGGGCAAGGCGGGCGAAACCCTCAAGCTGTTGAATGGCAACACGATTTCGCTCGACGACAAAGTGGGCGTGATTGCCGATGACGTGGCGGTGGAGTCACTGGCCGGCATCATGGGGGGCGATGCCACGGCGGTGTCAGATGACACCCGAAACATCTACGTCGAAGCCGCATTTTGGTGGCCAGAAGCCGTCGCTGGCCGTTCGCGCCGGTTCAACTTCTCTACCGATGCAGGTCACCGTTTTGAGCGAGGTGTGGATGCCAACGACACAATCGCCCACCTTGAACGCATCACCCAGCTCGTGTTGGAGATTTGCGGCACGGCAGAGACGGCTTGTGGTCCTATGGACGACACACAGGTCAACATGCCCGTCGCCAAGCCGGTGACCTTGCGCGTTGCACGAGCAGCCAAAGTCATTGGCATGCCATTGACGCAAGCGCAATGCGCTGAAGCCTTGGGCCGTTTGGCTCTGCCGATGACGCCCGGTGATGGGACGCTGACCGTCACGCCACCCTCCTACCGTTTTGACCTGGTGATCGAGGAAGACCTGATCGAAGAAGTGGCGCGCATGGTTGGCTACGACAACTTGCCCACGTCTGCGCCGCTTGCGCCGATCAGTCCCAAAGTTCGCACCGAGGCACAGCGCAGCCGGTTTGCCGTGCGTCGTGCTTTGGCGGCGTTGGGCTACCAGGAGACCATCAACTTCAGCTTTGTGGAAGAGCGGTGGGAAACTGAGCTGGCGGGCAACCTCAATCCCATCAAATTGTTGAATCCGATTGCGAGCCAAATGAGCGTCATGCGCTCGTCTTTGCTGGGTTCTTTGCTACAAAGTTTGAAGTTCAATCTGGACCGCCGTGCCGAGCGTGTGCGCTTGTTTGAAGTGGGCCGTGTGTTTTCACGCGATGAGACTGTTCGAACCACAGACCATACCGTCAATGGCATCAACCAGCCCATGCGTGTCGCCGGTTTGATCCATGGTCGTGCTGACGCCTTGCAGTGGGGCCGCAAAGAGGCTGGTGCTGACTTTTTTGATGCCAAAGGCGACGTAGAAGCCTTGCTTGCGCCTAGGCAGGCCGTGTATGAGGCTGCGGCGCATCCAGCCATGCACCCAGGTCGTTGTGCCAAGGTTATCTTGGACGGGCAACTGGTGGGCTTTGTCGGCGAGCTTCACCCTCAGTGGCGACAGGCCTACGATTTGACGCAAGCCCCTGTGATGTTTGAGTTGGCGCTCGATGCTGTGCTGCAGCGCCCTGTGCCTGCATTCCACACGGTGTCCAAGTTCCAGGCTGTTCAGCGTGATCTGGCGTTCATCGTGGCTGAAAAAATCACCTACAGTGAAGTGATTGCTGCAGCCAAAACAGCCTCGGAAACCACCGGTTTGTTGCAGGATACGTTGCTGTTTGATGTCTTCCGCCCATCCCCACAAACTTCCGGCCAGTCTGGGGGCTTGGCGGCAGGTGAGAAGAGTCTCGCGGTGCGTTTCACCCTCAACAGTGACACTGCCACGCTGACCGATGAGCAGATTGATGCCGTCATGGCTTCGATCACCACTGCAGTGGTGGATCAATTGGGTGCACGTCTGCGCTGATGCGCGACACTGCCGCATGAACGAAACCGTTGCCGGGGAGGTTGTCACATGGAAATCACGGTAGAGAGTCTGGAAACGCCGGCCTTGACCAAGGCGCAATTGGCTGAATTGTTGTTTGAGCAAATTGGCCTGAACAAGCGTGAGTCGAAAGACATGATTGACGCTTTTTTTGACCTCATAGGCGAAAGTTTGGTCAACGGCGATGACGTGAAAATATCAGGCTTTGGCAATTACCAAATCCGCACCAAAGCTCCTCGGCCTGGGCGCAATCCCCGCACGGGCGAACTGATCCCCATCAAGGCACGACGCGTAGTCACCTTTCATGCCAGCCACAAGCTCAAAGCGCAAATTCAGGGGGATTCCGCTGAAAACGACTGATCTGCACACACCGCACAATCGGTGTCGTTACAACACTTTGCATTATTTTCTGCGCATGTGACTTCGGTGCTTTACGCCAAGGACAGACTTAGAGTAATCTCGCTGCTCTATCGCGTACTGCATTGATTTCAATGGAGAATTCTCTTCCCGCCATTCCCGCCAAACGCTACTTCACCATCGGTGAGGTAGGGGATTTGTGCGGCGTGAAACCGCATGTGCTACGGTATTGGGAGCAAGAGTTTACGCAACTGCGCCCG
>CAZHDP010000427.1:0-3181 GCA_964531605.1 uncultured Burkholderiaceae bacterium
GGTTTCGGGCTGTTGGGCATGAGGGTGAGTGCGCGGGTTGGCAATGGTGTTGGCGCCAAACTGTGTTGGAGCCTGCTGGTGCCTGCCCTGGGCGCCTTCATGGGTTCACACATGGGTTCACACATGGCAGGTGCACACTGGCCATGGTGGTCTTTGGCTCTGGTGCTGCTCGCAATGCTGCTCATGGGCAGCCCTGTGTTTGCGGTGCTGGGGGCATTGGCTTTGGGCCTGTGTTGGCAAGGTGACTTGCCCATCGCTTCCGTGGCCTTGTCGCACTACCAAATCACCGTGAATCCGTCATTGCCCTCTTTGCCGCTGTTCACCCTCGCAGGCCTGGTGTTTGCCAACACGGGTGCGGCACGGCGCTTGGGCTTGGTGTTCACCACCTTGTGCGGCAATGGCGCCATCGGCACGGTGATCGCGGCGGCCGTGCTGTGTTCTTGTTTTACCGCCTTGACCGGCGGCAGTGGGGTCACCATTCTCGCGTTAGGCGGCCTGTTGATGCCATTGCTGGTGAATGCAGGATTCCCGGAGAAAAAGAGCGTCAGCCTGATCACCAGCGCCAGTGCTTTAGGGGTGCTGCTGGCGCCCTCTGTGCCCTTGATCATGTATGCGGTCATCGCCAGGGTACCCGTCAACACCATGCTGTTGGCTGGCGTTCTGCCGGCCATATTGATGGTCGTGATCTTGCTGTTGGTGGGTGGCTATGTCTCTGGCGCCTCATTCAGCGCAAGACCACTCCAGACAGCATCCAACACAGACCGTCAGACCTTGCAACAAACGCTTTGGTCTGCCAAGTGGGAGCTGTTGACGCCTGTGGTGGCCATAGGCTCACTGGCCAGCGGTTTGGCAACCCAAGTAGAAAGTGCAGCCTTGACGGCCATGTACGCCCTGTTGACGCAGTCCATGGCGCACCGAGAACTCGACACCGCAGTGTTGCTCAAATGCCTGCGTGACGCGAGCCAGATCATTGGTGGCGTGATGCTGATTTTGGGCATGGCCTTGGGCATCACCAACAGCTTGGTCGACGCTGGCATTCCAGATGCCGCGACGGAATGGGTTCAACAGGTCATCCCCAACCGCATCGGCTTTTTGATCGCGTTGAACCTGTTTCTGTTGGCTGCAGGGGCGTTGATGGAGATTTTTGCCGCCATCGTGGTTCTGGTTCCCCTGTTGCTGCCCGTGGCGGTCAGCTACGGTATCGACCCGGTGCATTTCGGCATCATCTTTTTGGCGAACCTGGAAATGGGCTTCCTCTGTCCACCTGCGGGCATGAACCTGTTTTTTGCGTCGGCGATGTTCAACAAGCCCATCCGTGAAGTCGCTTGGTCGGTGTTGCCAGCACTGGGTGCCATTTTTCTGGGCACCCTGGTCATCTCACTGCTGCCTGATGTGGCGACGGCTTTGCCAAGATGGCTGTTGGGCACAACCACAGGCTGACGGCCTGTGGTTGCCGCTAAGTCACCCGATCAGTCGAGGGTCTTTGCAAACGCTGAAACCGCACTCAACTCGGGCAGCAGCACGGTGTAAGGGATGTGCTCTCTGTTGAGCGTGTGCCGCATGGTCTTGTCGATGTTGCGCGCCTGTTCCTCGTCTTGAAATCGACCCGTGTGGATGTATTTGCTGTCGTCGAGCCGGTCCACAAACACATTCACGTTGTTGTGCTGACCGTACCATTCCAAAATTTTTGTCCGGGTTTTGGACACGTCGCAAATGTTTTCAGGGTAATGCTCGTTGTAGTAAAGGATTTGAGGCAACGAGCACTCCGTGACAAGGTAGTGCACCTGACCATCCAACAACTCCAGCATCCGGAACTGCTGCTGGGCAATGTGGTACTGGTTGCGCAAGGTTTCCATGTCTTTTTGCCAAACCAGTGACTTGGCGTAATCAGGGATGTGCTCCACGGTTTTGCCACGTTGACCCAGCATGACGATCAACGCCGAAGCACACATCGATTTGGCACTGCCAGGCCCTCCAATGACATTGATGACCTTGGTGGGGTACATCCGCATCTTGTTTTCAGGCAAGACAGGCTCGGCGTAGGTAAATTGCAAGGTCATGACAGGTCGAGAAAGAGGTTCAACACCTGCATGGTTCTCTTTTTAGAAGCCCCTGTCAAAACGAAGGTCTTTGCAAGGCCTGACACGGGCCCTGCTTTGCAGGTCAACTAGCCGGTGCACGCAGGGTTCGACTCAGCAACACCACGGGGATCAGCCCGACCAGCACCAGCGCCAAAGAAGGCAGTGCAGCTTCGCCCAAGCGCTCGTCACGAGCGAGCTGGAACGCAACAACAGCCAGCGTGTCGCTGTCAAACGGGCGAAGCACCATCGTCGCTGGCAGCTCTTTCATCACGTCCACCAACACCAGCAACGCGGCAGCGGTGACCGGGCGTTTCAACAACGGCCAGTGCACACGATGGAACAAGCCCCAGCCTCGGGCACCCAGCATGCGGGCAGAATCGTCCAGGCTGCCCGGTATGCGGGCATAACCGCTTTGAACGGATTGCAAGGCAACGGCACAAAACCGGACCAGGTAGGCCCACAGCAATCCCAGGGACGTGGCCGTCAGCGCGTAGCCCACCCCCGCTTGAGGCCAACGGTCTTGAACCCAGCCTATGGGCAGCAACAAACCGACCACGATGACTGCGCCCGGTATCGCGTAGCCCAATCCGGCCGAGGCGACCACCGCTTGCGTCAACACGTCTTCTTTGTTGCGACGGGCGCTGTAAGCCAGCAACAGCGCCAGCCCCACGGCCATCACTGCGCTCAATCCGCCCAATCGCAGGCTGTTCCAAGACCACAGCCAAAACTTGTCCCACGGAAGTTGCGCCCACTCTTGTGTCAAAGGACGCAGCATGAAAGCCACGGGCAAAACAAAACCCATCAACACAGGCACCACACAATAGGCAGTGGCCAGCCAAGCGGCACCGCCTTTCAACGCCACAGGCTGGGCCTCTGTGGCCCCGCCCCGCCCGCCTTTGCCCCCTGCGAAACGCATGCGGGCCTGGGCAGCCCCCTCCAACTTCAGCAAGACAAGCACCAGCACAAGCAACAACGTCGCAAGCTGTGCAGCCGCGATGCGGTTGTCCATGGCCAGCCAAGCTTTGTACACCCCAGCCGTGAAGGTTTGGATGCCAAAGTAGCTGGCCACACCAAAATCAGCCAACGTTTCCATCAGCGCG
>CAZHDP010000428.1:0-3175 GCA_964531605.1 uncultured Burkholderiaceae bacterium
CGCTTTGGAGGCGGGGCAAACACGGCTGAACCTGCGCTTGAAACTCACCCACGCACAGCGCGATGCCCTGGCTGATGACGCCAGCGGTGACAGCCTGGATGCCGTGTTGTGCCTCATGCAGGCCGCGTGGGCACAAAGCCGCCGATTGGCGGGGCACGAGCGGTTTGGGCTGCCCGATGGGGTTGACCCGCTCGAAGGCTGGATCATCACTGCGGGATAATTCAGCGCCATGGCCCTTGTTTTCGAAAAACCGTCCTTGCTCACGCGCATCAAGCCTTTGTTTCAAGGGTTTGACGGGCCGCTGGCGTTCGCGGTTTTCTTGCTGGGTTGTGCTGGTTTGTTGACCATGTATTCATCGGGTTTTGACCATGGCGCGCGGTTCATGGACCATGGCCGCAACATGCTCATCGCCGGGACCATTTTGTTTGTGGTGGCACAGATCCCACCGCAACGCCTGATGACGTTTGCCGTGCCGCTCTACACCTTGGGTGTCACCTTGTTGATCGCGGTCGCGATTTTTGGTGTCACCAAAAAGGGCGCGCGCCGGTGGTTGAACCTCGGCGTCACCATCCAGCCCAGCGAAATCCTCAAGATTGCCATGCCTTTGATGCTGGCTTGGTGGTTTCAAAAGCGCGAAGGCCTGTTGCGCCCTTTGGATTTTGGCGTTGCGCTGTTGCTGTTGGCCTTGCCCGTGGGGCTGATCATGAAGCAGCCCGACCTGGGTACCGCCATCTTGGTGCTGTCCGCAGGCATGTACGTGATCTTTTTCGCAGGCTTGAGCTGGAAGCTGATCATCCCGCCGCTGTTGATGGGCGTGGTGGGCTTGTTGGCCATCGTGTGGTTTGGCGATGACCTGTGCGCCAGTGGCGTGCGGTGGCCGGTGTTGCACGACTACCAACAGCAGCGCATCTGCACCTTGCTCGACCCGTCCCGCGACCCGTTGGGCAAGGGCTTCCACATCATCCAGGGCATGATTGCGATTGGTTCGGGCGGGCTCACGGGCAAAGGGTTCATGCAGGGCACGCAGACGCATTTGGAATTCATCCCAGAGCGCACCACTGACTTCATCTTTGCGGCCTTCTCTGAAGAGTTCGGGCTGATGGGCAACCTGCTGCTGATCTCAGGTTTCATCTTTTTGGTGCTGCGCGGTCTCTACATTGCCATGACCGCGTCGACCCTGTTCACTCGCTTGTTGGCGGGCAGCGTCACCTTGATCTTTTTCACCTATGCTTTTGTGAACATGGGCATGGTCAGCGGCATCTTGCCCGTGGTGGGCGTGCCCTTGCCCTTCATCAGCTATGGTGGCACGGCCATGGTCACGCTGGGGCTGGGCATTGGCATTTTGATGTCGATTGCCAAAGCCAAACGCCTGGTGCAATCCTGAGAGACTTTCATGGCTGATTCCAAAACTGCGGTCGGTGTCATTGGCGTGGGCAACATGGGGGGCGGCATGGCAGCCAACCTGTTGTCGCAAGGCTGGCCGGTGCACGTGCATGACATCGACGATGAACACGCCCAAAACATGGTGGCTTTGGGGGCATTTCGGCACGCCACGTATGCAGACACTGCTATTCATTCTGTAGCGGTCATCATCGCCGTGGTAGATGCCGCTCAAACCGAAACGGTCTTGTTTGGCCCCGGTGGCCTGCACGAGCGCCTGGGCCCAGGCCACACCGTGTTGTTGTGCCCCACCATCTCGCCTGAAGATGTAGAACGTTTTGCCGACCGCCTGAAACTGCAAGGCGTCAGCGTCATCGACGCACCCATGTCAGGCGGCCCCGCGCGTGCCCGTGACGGCAGCATGAGCCTGATGTTGGCCGCACCCGATGCCGTGATGGCCGCCAACGCGGCCTTGTTGCAAGCCTTGTCTCACCAACGTTTTCACGTCAGCCAGCGCGTGGGCGATGGTGCGCGCACCAAACTCGTCAACAACTTGCTGGCTGGTATCAACCTGGTTGGTGCCGCAGAAGCATTGGCCATGGCACAGCGCATGGGCTTGAACCTGGCGACCACGTTGTCGGTGATCGAACAATCGAGCGGGCAAAGCTGGATCGGCTCAGACCGCATGCGCCGTGTGTTGGCCAATGGTGGCGAGGGTGACTACGCGCCTCGCGCGCACATGACCTTGCTGCAAAAAGACACCCGTCTTGCGGTGCTTGCAGGACGGGCAGCAGGGTTCAACGGTCCGTTGGGGGAGGGGGCTTCACAGGTGTTTGCTGCGGCATCTGAAGCCGGTTTGGCTGGGCTCGACGATGCTGCTGTTTTTCAACTGCTCTCGGGGCAGACCCCTACAATCCCGTCATGATTTCACGCGAACCCACCCTGGAGCGCCTGGCTGTTGCCCGGAGCCTGCTGTTGCAACCCTTTGGCTTGGACGAGGCTCACCTGAGCCGAGCCCTGGCCGAGATCACCGTCAACAAGGTCGATGATGCGGACCTGTATTTCCAGTACACCCGCAATGAAGGCTGGAGCCTGGAAGAGGGCATTGTCAAAACCGGTTCGTTCAGCATCGACCAGGGCGTGGGCGTGCGGGCGGTGAGCGGCGAGAAGACGGCTTTTGCCTATTCTGATGACATCTCAGAAGCCTCGCTGTTGGACGCAGCGCGCACCGTGCGCACCATCTCCAATGCGGTGCAAACGCGCCGCGTCAAGGTGGCTGCACCCAAGATCGCACGCAGCCGTTCGCTCTACAACGGGCTGGACCCGATTGCCTCGCTCGACAGCACCGCCAAAGTCGCGCTGCTGGGCCGTGTTGAAACCATGGCCCGCGCCAAAGACCCCCGCATCGTGCAGGTGATGGCAGGCTTGGCCAGTGAGTACGACGTGGTCATGGTTGCCAGGCTCGATGGCACGCTGGCGGCCGATGTGCGCCCCTTGGTGCGCTTGTCGGTCACGGTGATTGCCGAGCAAAACGGCCGCCGCGAAGTCGGCAGCAGTGGCGGCGGTGGCCGCTTTGGCCTGGCCTACTTTGACGATGGCATGGTCGAGAGCTATGTGCAAGAAGCCGTGTCGGCCGCACTCATCAACCTGGAAGCCCGCCCTGCACCCGCAGGCGAGATGACGGTGGTGCTGGGCAATGGCTGGCCTGGCGTGCTGCTGCACGAAGCCGTGGGCCATGGCCTGGAAGGCGACTTCAACCGCAAGGGCTCGAGCGCCTTCAGCGGCCGCATCGGCC
>CAZHDP010000429.1:0-3152 GCA_964531605.1 uncultured Burkholderiaceae bacterium
TTTGGTGGCGCTTCACGGACTCGAACCGCGGACCTGTGGATTATGATTCCATCGCTCTAACCGACTGAGCTAAAGCGCCGTATTACGTTTTGTCGTAAGCCCACTAGTATAGCTCAAAGCGGAGCCACTCTGCAAGCGTTCACGCCAGAATCATTGGTGGTTGAAAACCGCTTTGCGCTTGTTCACAAAGGCGTCCATGCCTTCTTTTTGGTCTTGTGTCGCGAACAAGGCGTGGAACAGGCGGCGTTCAAACATGATGCCATCCGACAAACCACCTTCGAAGGCCCGGTTCACCGATTCTTTGGCGGCCATCGTGGCGATCTGAGAGAAATCACAGATCATCAGCGCAGCGCCCAAGGCTTCGTCCATCAATTTATCCAAAGGCACAACCCGGCTCACCAGGCCTGAGCGTTCGGCTTCGGTGGCGTCCATCATGCGACCTGTCAACGCCAAGTCCATGGCTTTGGCTTTGCCAACGGCGCGGGGAAGGCGCTGGGTGCCGCCGGCACCGGGGATCACTCCCAGCTTGATTTCGGGCTGGCCAAATCGGGCGTTGTCAGCGGCGATGATGAAGTCGCACATCATGGCCAGCTCACAACCGCCGCCCAGGGCGAAGCCACTGACGGCGGCAATGACAGGCTTGCGAATGGAGCGGATGGTTTCCCAGTTGCGGGTGATGTAGTCGTTTTTGTAAACGTCAGCGAACGTGTACGTGGCCATCGCACCGATGTCTGCCCCAGCTGCAAACGCTTTTTCGCTGCCCGTGATGACCATGCAACCGATTTTTTCGTCCGCGTCAAAGGCTTTGAGTGCTGCGCCCAGCTCGTCCATCAACTCGCCATTCAGCGCATTCAACTGCTTGGGGCGGTTCAACGTGATGATGCCGACTTTGTCGGCTTCTGTGCGTACCGTGATGTTTTGGTAACTCATGTCTGTCTCCGAGGTGAGTTTGGTTGAAATCTTGACCGTCACTATAACGAAGCCGCGCAGCCGTCTTGGTAGGTGACGAACCAAGGGAAAACATTGACCGACCGAACGGTTGGTTAATGGTAGATTCTTTGGAAGGAGACCAACATGACTGAATCCACCGTACTGTACGAAGAGCGCGGCGCCGTTGCCGTGGTGACGTTGAACCGCCCACAAGCCTTGAACAGCTTCAACCGCCAGATGCACCGTGACCTGTGGGCCGCGTTTGACAAAGCCGAGGCCAATCCAAGCATTCGCGCCATGGTATTGACCGGCGCCGGCCGTGGTTTCTGTGCGGGTGCCGATTTGGCGGAGTTTGATTTTGAGCCGGGGCCAGACCTGCTGCAGCGAGCCGATCCTGGGCCAGTCATCGAGCAAGCTTTCAACCCGACGGCGCGGCGCATTCAGAAGTTGCGCATGCCTGTGATCGCGGCCGTCAATGGCGTGGCTGCGGGCGCTGGGGCATCGCTGGCCATGACCTGTGACATCGCGATCGCTGCACCGAGTGCCAGTTTCATCCAGGCCTTCAGCAAGATTGGGTTGATTCCAGACGCCGGCGGCACCTGGTTTCTGACCCAGCGTCTGGGTTTGGCCCGTGCGATGGCGCTGGCCATGACCGGTGACAAGCTGCCAGCCGCTCAAGCGAAAGAGTGGGGCATGATTTGGGACGTGGCCGACGATTGCGTGGCGGCGGCCATGGCCATGGCCGACAAACTGGCCGTGATGCCCACCCGCGCGCTGGTGGCCACGCGCCACATCCTGCGCGACAGCACTTCTCGCACCTTGGACCAGCAACTGGATGCAGAGCGTGACACCCAGTCGGCCATGGGCAAAACCCACGACTACATCGAGGGTGTGACCGCGTTCCGTGAAAAGCGTGTGCCTCAATTCAAGGGCGAATGATGGGCAACACACTGGCTGAGCGAGTGGGCGAGGCCATGTTCTCGCAGGACCAGGCCTCCCGCGTCACCATGGGCATGCGTTTGGTGGAATGTGCACCTGGCAGGGCTGTCATGCAAATGCCTGTGCAAGCCTTGCACCTCAACGGCCATCGCATCTGCCACGGTGGGTTCATCTTCACGTTTGCCGACAGCACGTTTGCATTTGCGTGCAACAGCTACAACAAAGTGACGGTGGCCTCGGGTGGGTCCATTGAGTTTTTGAAACCCGCGCAACTGGGCGACGTGCTGACCTGTGTGGCGATCGAGCAAGTGCTGCAAGGTCGCCATGGCGTCTACGACATGCGCGTGACGAACCAACGCGACGAGGTGGTTGCTTTGCTCAGAGGCAAGTCCACGCAGATTCAAGGCACCATTGTTGGAGACTGAATGTGAGCGCTTTTCCACTGGACCCCATCGAAACATCGTCGGTTGATGAGTTGCGTGCGTTGCAGCTCAAGCGCTTGCAGTCCACGCTGCGCCACGCGTATGCCAACTCGCCGGTGTACCGGCAAAAATTTGATGCAGCAGGCGTGCACCCAGACGACTGCCGCAGCTTGTCAGATTTGGCCAAATTCCCTTTCACGGCCAAAGCCGATTTACGCGACAGCTACCCCTTTGGCATGTTGGCTGTGCCGCGCCAGCAGTGCGTGCGCATTCATGCGTCCAGTGGCACCACAGGCAAGCCCACCGTGGTGGCGTACACCGCCCGTGACATCAACACCTGGGCCGATTGCGTGGCCCGCAGCATCCGGGCTGCTGGTGCACGACCCGGCGACATGGTGCACGTGAGTTATGGCTATGGTTTGTTCACCGGCGGGCTGGGTGCCCACTATGGGGCCGAGCGTTTGGGGTTGACCGTCGTGCCGTTTGGCGGAGGCCAGACCGAGAAGCAGGTGCAACTCATCCAGGATTTCAAGCCCGACATCATCATGGTCACCCCCAGCTACATGTTGGCCATCGCTGATGAGATGGAAAAAATGGGCATGGACCCAGCGACGTGCTCCTTGCGCACGGGTATTTTTGGGGCAGAACCGTGGACCAACGACATGCGCCGTGCGGTCGAGCATCGTTTAGGCCTGGATGCGGTGGACATCTATGGCCTGAGCGAAGTCATGGGGCCCGGTGTGGCCAGTGAGTGTGTCGAGACCAAGGACGGCCCGACCATCTGGGAGGACCACTTTTACCACGAGATCATTGACCCTGACACCGGCGCGTTGCTGCCCGACGGTGAACTGGGTGAGTTGG
>CAZHDP010000430.1:0-3152 GCA_964531605.1 uncultured Burkholderiaceae bacterium
CATGCTGCAAACGGGTGAGAACGTGGCGGCACGGTATGGCATTTCCACCGCAGAGCAGCACGCGCTCAAGCTGCGCCGCTACGAGCAATACCAGATGGCGCTGGCAGATGACCGTGCCTTCCAAAAGCGTTACATGGTGGATGTGCCGCTGAGCGATGCCAAGTTCCGCAAACAAACCGGCGTGCTCAGCACGGACGAGGGCGTGTTCCCCACCACGGCCGAAGGCCTGGCCAAACTGAAGCCGGTCAAAGAGGGCGGCACCATCACCTTTGGCGCACAGACCCACCCTGCCGACGGCAATGCCGGGGCCATCGTCACCAGCCGCGAGCGTGCCAAAGCGCTGTCAACCAACCCGGGCATCGAAGTCGAAATTTTGAGTTTTGGCATGGCCCGTGTCGAACCCGGTTTCATGCCCATGGCTCCGTCACCTGCTGCGCTGAACGCGATGAAGGCTGCCGGTTTGCAGATTGGCCAGATCGACGCCATCAAAACCCACAACCCGTTTGCCGTGAACGACATCGCCTTGTCCCGCGACACCGGTTTTGCATGGGAAAAAATGAACAATTACGGCAGCTCCATCATTTGGGGTCACCCCCAGGCGCCCACGGGCATGCGTGCCATCATCGAGCTGATCGAGGAACTGGTCTTGCGCGGTGGTGGCGTGGGACTGTTCACCGGTTGTGCCGCTGGCGACAGCGGTTACGCAACCATCATCCGTGTCACCGACAGCAATAAATAATGCCCCCACGCTCCGCACTTCGTGTCGTCGCTGCCCCCCGAGGGGGCGTCGCCCGCCTTGGGGCGGCCCGTCGGCGGGCTGGCGCGCTCTTACACATATTCACTTCGCCTTGAGGATCAATTTGATGAAACATTTCTCCGCCCGTATTCAAGACACCTGGATCGTTGACGGTGTCCGCACCCCGTTTGTGGATTACTGTGGTGCGTTGGCCGCTGTGTCCCCCACGGACATAGGCATCAAGGCTGCGCGTGCCGTGCTGGAGCGCAGCGGCGTCAGCCCGAAAGACATTGATTCGGTGGTCACCGGCTCCATGGCACAGGCAGACTTCGATGCCTTTGTGTTACCACGCCACATCGGCCTCTATGCTGGCGTGCCCGTTGAGGTGCCTGCCATCTTGGCGCAGCGCATTTGCGGCTCGGGCTTCGAGTTGTTCCGTCAAGCGGCGGACCAAATCGCTTTGGGTTATGCCAACGTGGCGCTGGTGGTGGGCACCGAATCCATGTCGCGCAACCCGATTGCGGCCTACACCCACCGCTCTGGTTTCAAACTGGGCGCGCCCGTGGAGTTCAAAGACTTTTTGGTCGAGGCGCTGCTCGATCCTGCGGGCCCGGTCACGATGATCGAAACCGCTGAAAACCTGGCCAAAAAATACGGCATCAGCCGTGCCGATGTGGATGCGTTCGCGTCGATGTCATTCGAGCGCGCTGTCAAAGCCCAGGCCGATGGTTTCCTGGCCGGTGAAATCGTGCCGGTGGTCAGCGAGAAGTTCAAGCTCGAAGGCTACGCCGACCGTGGTATCCAATTGCCACGCAAAGTCACGCCACTCGACCGTGACACCCACCCACGCTTGTCCCCCGTGGACGCCTTGGCCGCGCTGCGCACGGTGTACCCCGGTGGCGTGCAAACCGCGGGCAACAGCTCGGCCCTGGTGGATGGCGCGGTGGGTGCCGTGGTGGCCAGCAATGCGTATGTGCAGTCGAAGGGCCTCAAACCCTTGGCGAAGTTGCTGGGCGCAGCGGCGGTGGGCGTGCCACCCGAGATCATGGGCATCGGCCCTGCACCTGCCATCCGGGCGTTGCTGGAGCGTTGTGGCCTTACCCTGGATGACATTGACCTGTTCGAGATCAATGAAGCCCAAGGTGCGCAAACCTTGGCCGTCGGTCGCGAGTTGGGGCTGGACCTCGACAAGCTCAACGTCAACGGTGGCGCCATCGCGCTGGGCCACCCCTTGGCGGCCAGCGGTGTGCGCTTGACGGTCACGCTCGCGCGTGAACTGCGTCGCCGTGGCAAGCGTTTCGGCATCTCTTCGGCCTGTGTGGGCGGTGGCCAGGGCATGGCCTTGCTGATCCAAAACCCAGACGCCTGAAAGCGGCATTGAAAGTGTTGTTCCGGCAATCACTGTCTGCATTTTCAGCTATCAAAATCATAGTCATTTGAGGATTCCCCGATGAAAGTCATTTCCGCCAACGAAGCCGGCGCGCTCATCAAAGACAACGCCACCATTTTTTTGGGTGGTTTGGCCGTCACCAGCTTGCCTGAAGAGGTGCTCAAAGGCGTTGAGCACAACTTCTTGACGACCGGTTCCCCCCGCAATGTCACGACCTGGGCCTGCGGTGCCATTGGCAACAGCAAAGACGCGGGCATGGTGCACTTTGCCCACAAAGGCATGATCAAGCGCACGATCGCGGGTCACTTTGGCCAGACTGGCGCTGAGATGATGAAGATGGTGTTCGACGGTGAGGTCGAGGCCTATAACTTTCCACAAGGCTCGCTCTCGCACTTGACGCGCCACATCGCCAGCCGCTCGCCAGGCTTGCTGACCAAGGTCGGTTTGGGCACCTTCGTTGACCCGCGCATCGAGGGTGGCAAGCTCAACAGCACCTGCTCTGAAGACCTGGTGAAACTGGTGGAGTTTCAGGGCGAAGAATGGTTGTTTTACCCCACGCCCAAGATCGACGTGGCCATCATCCGGGGCACCGTGGCCGATGAGAACGGCAACATCACGCTCGACAAAGAAGGCGTGCTGTTGGAGCAAATCAACATCGCCCATGCGGCCAAGGCCTGTGGCGGCATCGTGATTGCCCAGGTCGAGCGCATCGTGCAGGCGGGCAGCTTGCACCCCAAGGCCGTCAAGATTCCTGGTGTGTCGGTGGACTACGTGGTGGTCAGCCAGCCAGAGAACCACATGCAAACCATTGCCACCCAGTTCAACCCCGCGCTGTGCGGCGACGTGCGCGTGCCAGTGAAGTCCCTGGAGCCCATGCCTCTGGACGAGCGCAAAGTGATCGCCCGCCGTTGCGCGCTGGAACTGGAGCCCGGGGCCATCACCAACCTGGGCATCGGCATTCCGGCCGGCATCCCGTCGGTGGCGGCGGAAGAGGGCGTGTCCGACCAGTTTACCTTGAGCATCGAG
>CAZHDP010000431.1:0-3145 GCA_964531605.1 uncultured Burkholderiaceae bacterium
CGAGCAAAAACGCGGCACCATCAACTGGAAGGACCGCGAAGACCAGTTGGCCGCCTTGTGCGACAAGTTCCGCAGCAAGTCCGGTTACGACTGCTTGTTGCCTGGCTCTGGGGGCAAAGACAGTTTTTATGCATCCCATGTGCTGAAGACCCGCTTCGGCATGCACCCGCTGACGGTGACTTGGGCACCCCATGTGCATACCGATTGGGGGTTCAAAAATTTCCAGTCCTGGATCCATGCGGGCTTTGACAACTACTTGATGACACCCAATGGCAGGGTGCACCGCTTGCTGACCCGGTTGGCAGTTGACAACCTGTTCCACCCCTTCCAGGCCTTCATGTTCGGGCAGAAGTCATTGGCGCCCAAAATGGCCATCTTGCATGACATCCCGTTTGTGGTTTACGGCGAGAACGAGGCTGAGTACGGCAACCCGATTGGTGACACCACCAGTGCGAAGCGAGACTGGTCCTACTTCACGGCGAGCGACAAGTCCAAGATTTACCTGGGCGGTACGTCGGTGGACAGCCTGGTCAACGATTTTGGCTTGGATGACCAAGACCTTTTGCCCTACCTGCCCGCAGACCCCAAGCAAATTGAGCAAAAGCAGGTTGAGGTGCATTACCTGGGTTATTACCTGAAGTGGCACCCGCAAAGCTGTTACTACTATGCAGTGGAGCACGGTGGCTTTGAGGCGTCGCCTGAGCGCACGCCAGGCACCTACAGCAAGTACAACAGCATCGATGACCGCATCGATGACTTTCACTACTACACCACGTTCACCAAGTTCGGCATCGGCCGGGCCACCTATGACGCCGCGCAAGAGATCCGCTCGGGTGACATCACCCGTGACGAGGGCGTGGCCTTGGTGCGTCGCTATGACGGTGAGTTCCCCGAGCGCTTTGCCGAGGAGATCTTTCGCTACCTGAGCATCCCTGCCAAAGAGTTTCCGCAGGCCCACAAAATGTTTGAGCGGCCCGAGATGGACCGTGATTACTTCATGCGCTTGGCAGACACCTTTCGTTCGCCTCATTTGTGGAAGCGTGAGGGTGACCAATGGCGCTTGCGTCACACCGCCTATGACTGAACACCTGCGCGTCATCGCCAGGCTCGACATCAAGGGCCCCAACCTCATCAAAGGCATTCACCTTGAAGGCCTGCGTGTCGTCGGTGACCCGCATGCGCACGCCTTGAGTTACTACACCCAAGGCGCGGACGAATTGCTCTTCATCGACATCGTGGCCAGCCTGTACCAGCGCAACAACTTGACGGATTTGATTCAGCGCATGGCAGACCAGATTTATGTGCCCATCACGGTAGGGGGTGGCATCCGATCTTTGGACGATGTCAGCAAGATGATGCATTCGGGCGCCGACAAGGTGGCCATCAACACCGCAGCCCTGGGGCGGCCAGCGTTGATCAACGAGGTGTCCCAGCGCTTTGGTTCGCAATGCATGGTGTTGGGCGTCGAGGCCAAACGTGTAGGGCATGACCGTTGGGAAGCCTACACCGACAATGGGCGCGAGCGCACCGGCAAAGACGTGATCGAGTGGGTACGTGAGGCTGTTGACCGAGGTGCAGGTGAGGTGTTGCTGACCTCGGTAGACCAAGAGGGCACGCGCAAAGGTTTTGATTTGGCCTTGCTGAAACAGGTCTGTGCAGCAGTGACGGTACCTGTGATTGCCAGTGGTGGTTTTGGCCAAACAAGCGATCTGGTGCAAGCCAGCGAGCAAGGTGTATCAGCTGTGGCGATTGCAGACGCTTTGCATTGGAAGCGCATGAGCTTGACTGACATCAAGGCAGGTGCGGTGGCCGCGTCGCTGGACGTGCGCACTGACTTCAGGGTGACGGCATGACGGACAGCAGTAATGCGGTTGACACGGTCAGCACGGCATCTCCCTTGCATGTGACGGTGCTCGATTACGGCATCGGCAATCTGCTCAACGTGGTTCGGGCCTTGACCCATGCGGGTGCCACCGTGCGCGTGACGCAGCAGGCCAGTGCCGAAGATGCGCAATCGAGCCGCTTGGTTTTGCCGGGTGTCGGGGCTTTTGGCGATGGCATGGTGGAGTTGCGCACCCGGGGGTTTGATGACCTCGTGAAGCGCTTTGCGCAAACAGGACGACCTTTCATGGGCATTTGTGTGGGCATGCAAATGCTGTTCGATGCCAGTGAAGAAATGGGCGAACATGCAGGCCTGGGTCTGTTGCCGGGGCGTGTGCAGCCGGTGCCACCCGTTGGCGCAGATGGCGTGCCGCACCGCATCCCGCACATCGGCTGGCGCAGCTTGCAGCCAGACCAAGCGTGGGATGGAACGGTGTTGGCAGGCGTCACACCTGGCGAGCGCGTGTATTTTGTGCACTCTTATGCGCCGGTGCCAGTCAAGGCGACTGACCGTTTGGCGACCGTGAACTACGACGGTGTGTCCGTGTGTGCCGCCGTGCGACGAGGCAATGTGTACGGGTGTCAGTTTCATCCTGAACGCAGTGCGGGTGTGGGCTTGAGCATCCTGCACAATTTCTTGCGTTTGTGAGGTCTGCAAATGACCGGCATGACCCCTGATCACACACCCTGTGCAACCGGCACCGGTTTAACCATCGCTACGGTGTGCGCACGCGGTGGCAGCAAAGGTTTACCAGGTAAAAATATTCGCGATTTTCTGGGTAAACCACTGATTGCCCATACCATCGCGCAGGCTTTGGCGTGTCCATCGGTGCAGGGCGTGTATGTGTCTACCGACGACGAGGCCATCGCGCAGATTGCCCGTTCGGCGGGTGCCACCGTTCCCTACCTTCGTCCAGCGGAGCTGGCCAATGATGCGGCCCCGAAGTTGCCTGTGATCGAGCACCTCGTCCAACATTTGGAAGCCCAGGGTTTGGTGATTGACCGTGTGGTGGACTTGCAGCCGACGTCACCGCTGCGAGAAGCGGCCGACATCAGCCGGGCGATGGCCTGTCAAACCCATGCGGAAACAGGTTCGCTGGCTGACTTGGTGGTCAGTGTGCGGGCTGCCGCAGACAACCCGTACTTCAACCTGGTGGAGCCTGGTGTCGACGGTTGGTTGGGTTTGAGCAAAGGCAGTGGCAACACGCGCAGGCAGGCTGCGCCACAGGTTTTTGCGTTGAACGGCTCTATCTACGTCTGGCAA
>CAZHDP010000432.1:0-3138 GCA_964531605.1 uncultured Burkholderiaceae bacterium
GCGGAGGGTCGCTGGACTCGCTGGGCTTGGTCATCTAGCGTTCAGCAACTCCGCGACATCCACGCGGTAAGCGCTGACGGCGGGGATCAGCGCGGCGATCGTGGCGACGAGCACCGCACTGGCAGGCACCCACGCCTCTTCGGCTAGCCACACCAGCCCCGAAAGCGGTACCGAGCGTTCAGCCGCCAGCCACAGACCGATCACCGCCACCAGACCGTGGCCCAAGAGCAAACCCAGCAAGGACGCGAGTACGGCCAACCACAGCGCTTCAAACCACAACAAGCCTGCCAATTTGCCGGGACTGGCCCCCAACATGCGCAGCATCGCCAGGTCCGCACGGCGTTCACGCACAGCACTCCACAGCGCGATGAACACACTCAGCGCGGCCGTGATCAACAGCACCACACCAAAGCCTTTGAGCACGTCCGTGCCCACCCCCACCATGCGCAGCAGACGGGTGATCTCCAATGCGGGCGCTGCGGCTTGCAAAGCGGTGGTGGTGTTGATGAAACGCGGGAAACTCATGGCCGCCATGGGGCTGCGGTACTGGAGCAGTGCCATCGTGATTTCGCGTTTGTCGTCGGCGTTCAACTCAGCGCCATGATGCTGATGACCCTTCTGGTCGTCGTGGTCGTCATGGTCGTCGTGATCGCCAGAGCCGCTTTTGGCCTTGCTCGCGGGCATGGCAGGATGCACGTCATGCACCTGCCAGACCGATTCGGTAGAGGTGACGATCAGGCGGTCCAGCACACAGGCGCATGGGGCCAACACGCCGCTCACTTGGTAGGGGTGGTTGCCATGGGCCGAACCTTGAGCCCCCAAGCCATGCGAGCCCGCGAAGCTGTCGCCAGGCTTCAAGCCGGTGGCCTGCGCCACCTGTGCGCCCACCACAGCTTGCAAGGGTTGTGACCACAGCGCGCCACGCGCCGTTTGCGCTTGGTACAGCGCCAGGTAGTCGGGCGAGGTGCCCACCACCCGGAACCCCCGGTGGCTGTCGCCCAAACTCAGCGGGATCATCTTGGCCACTTGCGGGTGGCGAGCCAGCGCCTGAGCCGCGACCAGCGGGATGTTGCCGCTCGGTGCGTCCAGGTGAAAAACGCCCGCCAGGATCAGCTGCAAAGGGCTGCCCTTGGCGCCCACCACCACGTCAATGCCCGCCACGTCTCGCTCAAACGCCTGGTCCAATTGCCGGCTCACTTGCAGCACCACGGTGACAGTGGCCAAGGCCAGGGTCAGCAACAACAGGTTCAACGCAGCGGTCAGGGGTCTGGCCCACAGGTATTGCCACGCCTGCCGGGCCATGGCCCAAAACACCATGCTCCAAGACGTTTTTGCTTCTCTTTTCATAGCAATGAAGTCTTATCAGTCATGCCGGAATGGCCATTTCAGCTTGCAACATCAGGCGGCGGCAAGTGGGCAGGGCTTGCACCACGCGAGCATCGTGTGTGGCGATGACCAGGGTCGCGCCACAGCGGTCCGCCGTGCTGGTCAGCAGCTTCAAGGCGTCGGCCGCCGACGCGTCATCCAGGCTGGCGGTGGGCTCATCTGCCAGCAGCACCTGTGGGCGCATCAGCACCGCACGGGCCAAGGCCACGCGCTGCGCTTGCCCACCTGAGAGGGTTTGCGGTTTGCGCTCGGCCAGTGCCGCGACCCCCAATTGCGCCAGTGCTTGTTCAATGGCCGTTGGGTCCACGGCCACGCCTGCCGCAAAGTACGCCAACGCCATGTTGCCTTTGACGCTGAGGGCGTGACTCAGGTGCAGTTGCTGCGGCAAAAAACCCACCTGCCGTGCGCGCCAAGCGTCACGTTGAGGGCCACTCAAACGACCGAGGTCCTGACCAGCCACCACGATGTGGCCTGCGCTCGCACGGCGCAAGCCCGCCACCAACGACAGCCAGGTGGACTTGCCCGAGCCTGAGTTGCCTTGCAGGATCAAGCGCTCCCCTTGGTTCAGCAACAGGTCGGGAAAGTGCAGGACGGTACCTCGCTCGGCAGCACCGTAGCCGTACATCAACGCACGGGTTTCAATCATGGGTGAGATGGGTAGGACGGCTGGAGATCTGCGTGTGCTGCTGACGGCTCATTTGACCTTGTCGGCAAAGGTCTTGCGGAACTTCGCCACCTTGGGCGCGGCCACGGCCAAGCAGTAGCCTTGGTGCGGGTTGTTGGCGAAGAAGTCCTGGTGGTAGTCCTCAGCAGGCCAGTAGTGGGCCAGCGGCTGCACTTCGGTGACGATGGGCCGGCCAAAGCTGTTGGCCTGGGTCAACTCGCCAATGATGCCCTGGGCCACGGCTTGGTGCTCTGGGTGGCTGAAATAGATGCCACTGCGGTATTGGGTACCCCGGTCATTGCCCTGGGCGTTCAGCGTGGTCGGGTCGTGGATCACAAAAAAGATTTCCAGGATCTCACGTGCGGTGATCTGCTCGGTGTCAAAGACCAGCTTCACGACTTCGTTGCAACCCGTTCTGCCGGTGCAGACATCTTCGTAGCTCGGCCGTGCAGCCTGTCCGTTGCTGTAACCCGACTCGACATCGGTGATGCCGCGCACGTTGACAAACACGGCTTCGGTGCACCAGAAGCATCCGCCGCCCAAGGTGAGTGTTTCGATGGTCATGGGGTTTGTTCCGTTGGAAGGGTCAAAAAAATCAAGGGGGCAACCAGGGTCCGGCCTGAACCCAAGCCAGCATGCCGCCGCCCGCCATGGGGCGCGCAATGCCATAGCCCTGGGCACTGTGGCAACCCAAGGCCAGCAACTGGTTCATATGGGCGCGGGTTTCAACGCCTTCGGCAATCAACTCGCGCTTGAACGCGGTGGCCAAACCAATGACGCCAGTGACAATGGCCAGGTCATCGCGGTCGCCCAGCATGTCCATCACAAAACTGCGGTCGATCTTCAGCGACTCGGCAGGCAGGTGCTTCAGGTAGGTCAGCGACG
Organism: uncultured Burkholderiaceae bacterium; assembly: GCA_964531605.1. Classification (GTDB taxonomy): domain Bacteria; phylum Pseudomonadota; class Gammaproteobacteria; order Burkholderiales; family Burkholderiaceae_C; genus Defluviibacillus. The sequence continues at coordinate 2,936 of CAZHDP010000432.1, forward strand.
AATACCCGGTGCCAAAGTCGTCCAGCGCAAAGGCAATGCCCATCGCCTGACAGTCGCGGATCACCTGGGACACGCGCTCCAGGTCGTCCAGGGCACTGGTCTCCAGGATTTCAAACGTCAAGCGCCCAGGCGCCAGCTTGGGGTGAGCCGACAAAAGACGGCGCACGCTGTCGACAAAGCCTTCATCCAGCAGGTGATAGGCC
>CAZHDP010000433.1:0-3136 GCA_964531605.1 uncultured Burkholderiaceae bacterium
CTGGCCAACTACATCAAGAAGCAACCCTACATCAAAAACGTGTACCTGCTCAACCAAGACTACGCGCACGGTAAGCAATGGGCGCGCTATGGTCAGGAGATGGTGGGCTTGGCCCGCCCCGACATCAAGTTTATCGGGCAGGATTTTCACCCCATCGGGCGGGTGAAAGATTTTGCGCCGTACGTGGCAAAGATGAAGTCCGCGGGCGCTGACTCCATCATCACCGGCAACTGGGGCCAAGACATGACTTTGCTGTTGCGCGCCGCAGGCGATGCGGGCTACAACGTGCGTTATTTCAACCACAGTGCAGGGTCCATCCCTGGCACGGTGCTGGCGGTGTCACAAGCCAAAGTGGGGCAATTGACGTGGGTGGCAGAGTGGCATCCCGGTCAATTGGACTCGTCCAAAGCGGAAGCGTTGGCGAAGGCGTACAAAGCCAAAACAGGGAAAGAATTTTTGGCACCCCGCATCGAAGTCACGGCCCATATGCTGGCCAGCGCCATCAACAAGGCCAAGTCGCTTGAGCCATTGAAGATTGCTCGGGCCATGGAGGATTTGAACTACGACTCCGTGGTGGGGCCGTTGCGCATGCGCGCTGAGGACCATCAGTTGTTGCTGCCCCAAGTGGTGAACACCATCGCCCCGGTGGACGGCAAGCAAGTGCGTGTGGGATGGGAAGGGACGTCTTACGGCTTCAGAACGGATGCCGTGTACACCGGCAACGAGTTAGCACAAGGGACCGAGTGCAAGATGGTCAGGCCTTGACTTGACCCAGCCCGCCCCTGATATCCCCGCTGAGGGGCCGGGTTTCAGTCGATGACCTCGTCCAACACCAACTGGCCTTGACGGACTTCACGCACCTTGTAAAGGCCAGGGCGTGCTCGTGCGCCTTTGGCCACGCGGGCGTTCCATTCACGGCCGCGGAAGTAGACAACAGTTTGGCCTAGGGCGTCCCACTCATCCACAGTGACCTCATCTGATTCGTCACTGAAAGCGCTGAAATTGCTGAGCGCCCCCAAGCCACTGAGGCGAGACGCGGATGGCTGTTCACGGTGTATGGCAGGTTGTGGCTTGGTTTGTTTGAACCACAAAAATACGCTGGCCCCAACGGCCGCAACCACACAGGCCAGTTGCACCAACACACCCATGCCTTGCCAAGCCAGCACTGACGCAATGGCCATGCCTGCGGTTGAGATCATGAGGGGGTGGATGCGTGTCACAACAGCCAACGCCAGCATGACGATGGCCAATACCATCCAGAACATCATCATTCCGGTCATAACTACTCCGACGTGTCTTCGCGTGCTTGAGGGACGTTGACAGAAACCCGTTGGATGGCTTGCACTGGTGCGGCTGGCGGGGATCGAACCCAACAGTTTTGCCCTGTCTACATCGCTTTAACAAAACTTTATTGTGTCAGACTTTTGTAGCAGTCCATCGGCCTCTAAAGTTTCTTGTTTGAACTTGCCCTGCACAAACATCACTGTATAGCCTTGATTGTTGTGATAAATTTCACGTTTAATCTAAGCGTCCAACAGCAAAAAGCCTCATGCTCCAAAAGTTATTGTTTAAATTTTTAGCTGGATGCGGTTTCAGCTTGCTGCTTGCATTTCCTCTCGTCTCCCGCGCAGCATTTACTGTCTATGTTTATCAGTCAGGGGCTGATGTTGTGGCATCGTATTCCGGTGCATTGAACTTGGCCGGATTGGTGAACGCGGGTAATGGCGGTTGTGGTGGCGGTATCGGTGCCGTGCAGGGGAATTCAGGCATCGTTTGCGTCGGTACCGGTAACGCGCTAACTAGGTATACCGGCCTTACCTCCGGGGCGTTTACGCTTGGTGGTGGCGCTGCATTTTTGGCTTCAAGTAGTTCAGGAAGCCCAATCATCATCAACTCGAATATCGACGTAAGGTTGCCAAACGGCTATGTATCCGGTAACACCATAACCGGTACATCAACCTTTGCTGGGAATACGCTTGCTGGCTTGGGCTTGACCGTTGGTAACAGAGTTGTGACATGGGCCAGCGACAGCATTACTGTCAGCATTGGTACCGCACCTCCAACTCCATCTGTTGCGTCCGTACCGACCCTCTCCGAATACGCTCTGATGGCCCTGGCCTCTTTGGTTGCCATGTTTGGCATTTGGCAGTTCAAAAAGCGCAGGCTCTAAGCCATCCCCTTCCCCCACTTGTAGCGAACACCGGTGAACCTATGGCAATCAATCAGCAGCGGTTGGGTCTACTCTATCTGCCGCTCAGCTGAGTGACCAGCGCTCACATATCGCTTGACCGTCGCAACACTGACTTTGAAGTGTTCAGCCGTCTTTGCAATGCTGGCATTGTTAGCCAAGCGCCATGCGATGACGGCAGCGGCGTCCCCAGCGACGGGACGACCTAAGCTTGCTTTGCCCTTGTGCGTCTTGCCCGTGTCGGCAAGACTGGCGCGAGCGGCATCCCGGCCCCACTCGCAGCGCTCCAGAATCCGGGCACGCTCCATCTGAGCCACTTGCGCCAGCACAGCAATGATCAGCTCACCAACGCCGCGCCCAATGACGCCCAAGCCCTTGACGTCAACGCTCACGCCTTTATCCAAGAAGGCTCGAACCGTCGTTTGAACGTCTATGGCATCCCGGCCCAAGCGATCAACGGCGGACACGTAAACCGTGTCACCCTCACGAACGAAGCTCAGCAAGGCGGCAAACCCCGGACGGTCAGCAGCCAGGACAGAGCCGCTTACGCCCTCGTCTTGAAACTCCTTATCAAAGCTCCCTCCCAGCGTTGCCCGTTGGGCTTCAATGCTCTGGTCTTTGGTGCTGACTCTGAAATATGCGATGCGTGACGACATAGTGGGCCTTTCTAGCTCAAAAGATACATTGCAATTTTGATCTAGGCTCAAAAAGCTAAAGGCTACGTTTTGAGCCAACCTTAGCCCCTTCTTTGAGGCAGGCTCATAACTTACAAGTTATGATCCTTATCAAAGTATACATCAATTAAATATCACTATTGACAGTTTAGTGAAAGACTGTTAACATTGATCCCTTAGCCACTACCGGGGACAGAATGACAGAGGAACTTTTGAGCAACAGCTTTGCCGCACAGACTCTCTCGCAAGAGTTGCCAGACAAGACGGCAGAGCA
>CAZHDP010000434.1:0-3128 GCA_964531605.1 uncultured Burkholderiaceae bacterium
GCGACTGGGACATCAGCCGCGACGCGCCCTACTTCGGCATCGAGATCCCCGACGCACCAGGCAAGTACTTTTACGTGTGGCTGGACGCGCCCGTGGGCTACTTGGCCTCGCTGAAAAACCTGCTCGACAAGCGCGGTGAAGATTACGCGGCGTACATGGCACAGCCGGACCTGGAGCAATACCATTTCATCGGCAAGGACATCATCACCTTCCACACGCTGTTTTGGCCCGCGATGCTGCATTTCAGCGGCCGCAAAGTGCCCAACAACATCTTCGTGCACGGCTTTTTGACCGTGAACAACGGCGAAAAAATGAGCAAGAGCCGCGGCACTGGCCTCGACCCGCTCAAGTACCTGAGCCTGGGCATGAACCCCGAGTGGCTTCGCTACTACCTGGCCGCCAAGCTGAACGGCCGCAATGAAGACATCGACTTCAATGCCGAAGACTTCCAGGCCCGGGTCAACGCCGACTTGGTAGGCAAGTACATCAACATTGCCTCGCGCGCGGCGGGCTTCATTGCCAAACGCTTTGCAGGCCAATTGGGCACGGTGTCTGCAGATGGCGCTGCGTTGCTGGACACCCTGCGTGCTCAAAACGAAACCATTCAACAACTGTTGGAGAGCCGTGACAGCGCGAAAGCCGTGCGTGAAATCATGCTGTTGGCCGACCGCGTCAATGAATACGTCGACCAGAACAAGCCTTGGGACATCGCCAAGCAAGCCGATCAAGATGCGCGCCTGCAAGACGTGTGCACCACGTGCATCGAAGCGTTCCGCATCCTCACCACCTACCTCAAGCCCATCATGCCGGCCCTGGCTGGTCAAGTGGAGGCCTTTTTGAAATGTGCGCCGCTGGACTTCACCAACGTCGGTGACGCATTGGGTGCGGGGCACACCATTGGCACCTACCAACACTTGATGCAGCGCGTCGACCCCAAACAGCTCGAAGCCTTGTTCGAGCCGCCTGCCGAACCGGAGCCCGAAAAATTGATCCCCGGTGGCGAAGAACTGGCGCCCACCATCAGCATCGACGACTTCACCAAGATCGACCTGCGCATTGCCCTGATCGTCAACTGCGAGCCCGTGGAGGGCAGCACCAAACTGCTGCGCCTCACCTTGGACGTGGGCGAAGGGCGCCACCGCAACGTCTTCAGCGGCATCGCCAGCGCCTACAAGCCTGAAGAGCTGGTCGGCAAACTCACGGTGATGGTGGCCAACCTGGCCCCGCGCAAAATGAAGTTTGGCGTGAGCGAAGGCATGGTCCTGGCGGCCAGCCACAACGATGAAAAAGCCCACCCCGGCATCCATGTGCTCAACCCTTGGCCCGGTGCGCAGCCTGGCATGCGGGTGAGGTAAACCCACAGAACACGGTCATGCACACCTTGTTTCGCGGTTGGGTCGACGTTGACAGGACAACGCAGGCCAACACGCGTCTCGGGGCCACGCTGAGCTTTGTCGCCGGTGCGGCCAATGCGGGGGGCTTTTTGGCTGTCGGACAGTACACATCGCACATGACCGGCGTGGTGTCGTCCATCGCCGACCACATGGTGATGGGCAACATCACGCTGGCGTTGGCGGCCTTGGGCACGCTGGTGGCGTTCGTGTTTGGGGCCATGACCACCGCCTGGATCGTCAATTGGGGGTTGCGTCACCACCTGCGCAGCAGCTATGGACTGCCCCTGTTGCTTGAGGCTGTGGCGTTGTTGCTTTTTGGCCTGTTTGGGGCAGCCATCAAGTTGCTGGCCGTGGTGTTTGTGCCACTGACCGTGCTGTTGCTGTGCTTCATCATGGGCTTGCAAAACGCCGTGATCACCAAGATTTCAAAATCCGAGATTCGCACCACCCACGTGACGGGTTTGGTGACTGACCTGGGCATTGAATTGGGCAAACTGGTCTACATCAACCATGCGAATGTGGGCCACAAGGTGTACGCCAAACGGGACAAGTTGCGGATACACCTCACCCTGATCTTGTGCTTTTTTGCGGGCGGCGTGATTGGCGCCATGGGCTTCAAACACCTGGGTTACATCTCAGCCCTGCCGCTGTCTTTGATGTTGATGGTGATGGTGGTGCGACCTGTTCAGCAAGACCTGCGAGATCTGCTCAATCGACGCCCTTGACGGGTACATCAGAACCTCGAAAAAGCAACAATTCAAGACATCGACATGCCAGCCCAGAGCAAAAAATGCCGGCCAGATGTCTAGAATTTCGGCATGCGAATTGTTATCCTTGTTTCTTTGGCGTTGAACGCTGCTTTTTTGTACATGTTTGGCCCGGTATTGCTGGCGCAGTACCAGCGCATGGAAACACCCAAAGACATCGTGCAACACCGTCAACTGCAGTCGCAGACGGTGCCTAACCCCGCTTGGATCAAGTCCGGTAACCCCAAGTACTGGGTGGCGGACTCCACATCCATGTTCACCAGCAAAGTCAGCACAGGGCTGTGGGCGTGCGATGGGCCTGCTGTGTTTGAGTGGCCGAACGAGACCGATGAGACTATCCACATTGTGGAGGGCGAGGTTGAATTCACCTACCTGGGCAAGACCTTCACACTGGTGGCAGGCGATACGCTGTTTGTGCGGGACGGCACCGCCCCGATCTGGAATGTCAAAAAGCGTGTGGTGACCTCGTTCACCATGTACGACACTGGCTTTTTCACCCGCCTCTACCGCAAGCTGACAGGCAAACGAGCCACTGAGCTGTGAAGCAGTGCGGTGACCACCAGCGCTGAAAGCGCAGGGACGAGCGGACGGGTCAGGCCTTGGGCAGCGTGACGCCCACTTGGCCTTGGTATTTGCCACCCCGGTCTTTGTAGCTGGTCTCGCACACGTCGTCTTTGTCGCTCTCAAAGAACAAGACCTGCGCACAGCCTTCGCCCGCGTAAATCTTGGCGGGCAGCGGCGTCGTGTTGGAGAACTCCAGCGTCACATAGCCTTCCCACTCGGGCTCGAACGGCGTCACGTTGACGATGATGCCGCAGCGCGCATACGTGCTCTTGCCCAGGCAAATCGTCAGCACGTTGCGAGGGATGCGGAAGTACTCCACCGTGCGGGCCAGCGCAAAGCTGTTGGGCGGGATGATGCAGCTGTCGCCTTCGAAATCGACAAAGCTCTTTTCGTCGAAGTTCTT
>CAZHDP010000435.1:0-3126 GCA_964531605.1 uncultured Burkholderiaceae bacterium
CACCTCGAACCGAATTTGCACGTCCTGCGGGGTTTCGTCCGTCTTGATGACCCGAATTAGAATGCCACCCGCATCGGTGAATTTCACGGCATTGTTGGCGAAGTTGATGAGGATTTGCCCTAAACGCAAGGCATCACCCACCAATTGAATGGGCACGTCACGTGCCACATCGAAACTGAGCGTCAAGAACTTGGCGGCCGCTTTGTCGCCAATCAGGTTGGTCACGCTGTCCAGCAGGCGTTCCAACTCAAAATGGGCATGCTCCACATTCAGTTTGCCTGCCTCGATTTTGGAAAAATCCAGGATGTCGTTGACCACCGCCAGCAAGTGCTGGCTCGATTTTTCAATCTTGCCAAAGTACTCACGTTGCCGGTCGTTCAATTCGGTCTTGAGCACCAGGTGACTCAAACCCAGAATCACATTCATCGGGGTGCGCACCTCGTGGCTCAGGTTGGCCAAAAATTCTGACCTGGCTCGCGCGAGGGATTCGGCGGCTTCTTTGTCGGCCTGCAACCGTTGCCGGGCCTCTTGCTCGGCCGTCACGTCTCTCGCAGTGGCCAAACACAACACCCCATGCGCTGTGGTCATGCAAGCGAAGTGCCACTCAGCGGTGAAACGCTCACCGTCGGGACGCTCGTGCGTCCAATCCAACGCCCAGCCGTCACCATGGGCACGCAAAGGCAAATCACCAACATCCGCAGGATCAGGGGCATCTGGCAGACAACGGGATCGCAGGAACACCGCCATCGACTTGGCCAGCGTCGCGCTGTCACGACCGCAGGGCTGTTGCGCAGGAAACCACAGTGCATCCATGAACGGACGACCCAGCAGGCACGCGGCGTCTTGAACACCAAAGAGGCGCATGCAGGCTTCGTTGGCACGCCAGACCTCATCACCCTTCAACACCAGGCAGGCATCAGGCGACTGAGCCCAAAGGCGCTCAAAGACCAAACGGTCAGCGGCAACAGTTTGGGCTTGTGCGACACGCCGCATGGCGATCACCCCCACAGCCAACACCACCGCCCCACAAGCCGCGCCAAACGCCATCAGCGAAAACAGTTGATCAGTCATCGGCCACAGGTCATTTAAATAAACAAATGCACAGTCACATTTGATCCTCAACAGTGCTCAGGCTTTGAAGGGTAACGCCTCAAACGCTAGCGCGTTGAAGCGCCTCTTCAATGAACCCCCTGGCATGTCGACCATTGTGCCGCAGCACCTGTGACTTTGCCTTCAGATGCCCTCATATTGATCATTTAACTGCTATAATTTAAGGCTGTTCTGAAGGTCGTCGGTCATCGTCATTCCTCATCAGAAGTGACCAAAGTGAATTTGGTCAACTCAGTTTTGGGTTCTTAGCTCAGTTGGTAGAGCAGCGGACTCTTAATCCGTAGGTCGACAGTTCGAATCTGTCAGGACCCACCAAAACAAGCCCATGTGGTTATTGAAACCCTTGCTATCAAATAAGTAGCAAGGGTTTTTCATTTGTAGCTCTCGTTTGTTGCTTGTATGCGACCTGTAGGCAACCTCAACAACTACACAGGCACTGCACCTGGCGATTGAGCTTCAAAAGGTGCGGGTAGAACCCTACACGGTGATGGAAGAGGTCAAGAACACGACGGCGCTGGTCTTGAATACACGCTCATCGGTAAGTCGCCAGATGGATGTTGGTCTCGGTGCTGCGGATGCCGCTGATCAGGCGAATGCGTTCCAGGGCCTCGGACAGCTCTTTCATCGACGACGCTTCGATTTCGGCCAGCAAGTCCCAGCGGCCATTGGTGTCGTGCAAGGCCACCACACTGGGCTCTCCCAGTAAGCTGGCAATCACCTGCCGGGTCGTGTTGCCCTCGATCAGCACCCCCATCCACGCCTTGATGCGTTCGGGTTCGTTTTCAGGGCGCAGCTTCACGGTGTAGCCCACGATGACCTGACTGTCTTCGAGCTTGCGCAGGCGGTTGTTGACGGTGCCGCGCGACACGCCTAGCTTGTAGGCCAGGTCGGCAATGTTCATGCGGGCGTTTTGCCGCAAGAGGCTGATGAGTCGTTGGTCAATGTCATCCATCGTTCATATTGTCACTTATGTCTGCTATTTTGATAAATAAATTGTTGAAATGGCATATTTCTGTCGATTTACATTGCCACCCTGAGCCATGAAACTTCTTCCATCGACCCACAAGGGCCGTAGACCTCAGGAGCATGACCATGACAAACATCCACACCACCATCCCAAACGCCCCTTTTTCGACCACACCGCTGTACCTTAGTGCCCCCGACGCTGTGGCCTTGGTGCGCTGCAAGGGCCTCAAAAACTGCATCGCCGGCATCGCCGAAAACATCCGCGCTGACTTTTTGCGCTGGAACGACTTTGACAAATCGGCCCGCGTGGCCAACCACTCCAAAGACGGCGTGATCGAGTTGATGCCGATCTCTGACGACACCGCCTACAGCTTCAAGTACGTCAACGGACACCCCAAGAACACGGCCATCGGCCTGTCCACCGTCATGGCCTTTGGCGTGTTGGCCGATGTGGCCACAGGCGCACCCACCTTCTTGAGCGAACTGACACTGACCACGGCGATGCGCACAGCTGCCACCTCGGCACTGGCGGCCAAGACCTTGGCACGCCCGGACAGCCGCGTGATGGCGCTGATCGGCAATGGGGCGCAAAGCGAGTTCCAAGCCATCGCCTTTCAGCACCTGGTAGGCATCGACACGGTGCGGCTGTTCGACATCGACCCTGCCGCCACCGCCAAGCTGGTGGCCAACCTCGCAGGCAGCGGTCTCAAGGTGCAGGTCTGTGCCAGCACTGCCGAAGCCGTGCACGGTGCCGACATCGTGACCACCGTCACGGCGGACAAGCAGTGCGCCACCATCCTCACATCCGACATGCTCGCGCCCGGGATGCACATCAACGCCGTGGGTGGTGACTGCCCCGGCAAGACCGAACTGGCGGCAGACGTGCTTGACGCGGCCAAGGTGTTTGTGGAGTTCACACCGCAGACCCGCGTCGAAGGTGACATCCAGCAAAAGCCAGCCGACTTTGCTGTGACCGAGTTCTGGGAAGTGCTGAGTGGCAGCCGCACAGGCCGCGAGAGCGATGCGCAGATCACGGTGTTCGACTCGGTG
>CAZHDP010000436.1:0-3061 GCA_964531605.1 uncultured Burkholderiaceae bacterium
AGGCCCCACAACGATCAAGAACAGGTCATACGCAGGGAAAGCACGGCCCAAAATCTGCACGGCGCCAGACAACCCAGGTGCCCTTGGCCCCAAGAGTTCATCTGGCCCCCAAAACCACAACACGGCGTCTTTGATGACCAAGACCAAGGCAAACGTGGCCAGCAGCTGAAACAGCTCGGGAGCCTTGTAGATGCGTCGCAACAGCACCACTTCGATCAGTGCACCGAGCACGCCGACGGTCACCGCAGCCAACAACAAAGCTGGCCAAAAACCGATGCCTGTGCCGAGCTTGCCGACCAGGCTGTAGGCCACATAAATGCCCACCATGAAAAACGACCCATGGGCAAAGTTGACGATGCGGGTCACACCAAAGATCAGCGACAAACCAGCCGCGACCAAAAACAAGGACGAGGCACCCGCCAAGCCATTGAGCAACTGCACAATGAAACCGGAAAAACTCATCAAAAGACTTTCAGGATGTACGCTGGCCAGACAAACTCCACCACAGGTCTCACACCTGTGGTGGGACACTCACCTTATTCAGGCCTCAATTTCTTGACTTCTGCGTCGCTGGGCAAGAACTTGGCCCCGTCAAGGTAGGTGTAGTCAACCATCACGCCTTTACCGCCCTCGTTCTTGGTACGCCCCACAAAAGCGCCCATCGTGGACTGGTTGTCTTGCGCGCGGTAGGTGATCTTGCCAAAAGGACTGTCGACCTGGAGGCCCTTGAACGCGGCCACCAGTTTTTCAGTCTCTGAGCTCTTGGCTTTCTTGATGCCAGTCACAATGGATTTGACGGCGGTGTAACCGACCACCGAACCCAAGCGAGGGTAATCCTTGTACTTGGCGTGGTAAGCCAGGAAGAACGCCTTGTGCTCTGGCGTTTGGACGCCATACCAAGGGTAGCCCGTGACCAACCAACCGTTAGGGGTTTCTTCTTTCAGCGGGTCAAGGTACTCGGGTTCGCCTGTCAGCACACTGACCACTTCACGCCCCTGGAACAAGCCACGGGTGTTGCCCTCGCGAACGAACTTGGACAAGTCCGCACCAAACAGCACGTTGAAAATCGCGTCAGGCTTGGCGTCGGCCAACGCTTGCACGACGCTGCCCGCGTCAAGCTTGCCCAGCGGAGGGGCCTGCTCAGCCACGAACTCCACATCAGGCTGGGCCGCTTTCATCAATTGCTTGAACGCGGCCACGGCGGATTGGCCATACTCGTAGTTGGGGTACACCACGGCCCAACGCTTTTTCTTGAGCTTCACAGCCTCAGGCACCAACATGGCAGCCTGCATGTACGTCCCAGGGCGCAAACGGTAGGTGTATTTGTTGCCACTGCCCCAAATGATTTTGTCGGTCAGCGGTTCGCCTGCCAAAAAGAAGAATTTCTTTTGCTTGGCAAAGTCCGTGACTGCTAGACCGGTGTTGGACAAGAATGTGCCCATCAGTACGTCAATTTTCTCGCGCGAAATCAGCTCTTCGGCGACACGCACGGCATCGCCTGGGTTGGCGTTGTCATCACGGGTGATCAGCTCAATCTTTTTGCCATTGACGCCACCTGCGGCATTCGCCTCTTCCACCGCCAGCTCCATGCCTTTTTTGTAGGGGTCAAGAAAGGCGGGCTGTGCCTTGTAGCTGTTGAGCTCGCCAATCTTGATCACGCCTTGGGCAAGCGCTGGGTTCAGGTGCATCGCAACAGCCAGCATGCTGGCGCTGTAGAGCATGGGTTTCAACATCTTCATGGTCAAACTCCTCGGTTTCGGAAACACAAAAAACAAACACAAATGTGAGGCGCTGCGGGCTTTACCCCGCGCATCTTCTTCAACGCAATCCGTCTTGGCCTATGGCCTCGCTGGCCTGCAAACCGCCGACGCGAGGCAAAGGCCGGCCACTGTCGGTCACCACCACGGCCACCACAATTTCGTTGGCTCGCGGCGCGTCAGATACCCGCGCTTCCATGGCGTCAAAGTGGCTGCGCACGAAGGCGGCGTCCTTGTGGCCCAGTGGCACGTCAATCGCAGTGCCCAGGGTGCCCATCTTTTTGGCGGATGGCACCAAGGCGGCTCCTTTTTCAACAGCCTTGCGCAACGGCGCGCCCAACTTGGGGTGCAGGATGGCCGCGGCATGCTCCAGCTCTCCAGCTTCGCCCACGATCGCGGCCTTGCCATAGCTTTGAGCCGCACCGGGTTCGATGCCCAGGGCTTCCACGCATTTTTGACCCAGCAAGCCGCCCAGCTCTTCGCCGATGGCCGTCAGCGCATCCAGGTTGGCCACATACTGACCCGCGCAGGGGTTGTCGATCACGGCCATGGCCAAAGCGCGGCGTGTCGGTGGGTTCACGGTTTGACCCATTTCGAGGCGAACCTCATCAACTTGCACAATCAGTTTTCGTATCTTGGCGGACATGGTGTGTATTCCTGTGTCAATGTCGATCAATCGTCTGTGGAAAAGGCGGGGTCAGCGAAGACCGTCCCAGCGTGCAATGGCTTCGGCGGCCAATCCTGCAACCCGGGCATGAACACGGGCTCCCGAGCTCATGGCCAAGATGTAGACCACTTCATCAGCCGCAGGGGCACCTGGCACCCGCACCTCCATCGCATCGAAGTGGCTGCGCACGTAACTGGCATTGATGTGGGTCAGCGGAACATCCAGAGCCGTGCCAGGCGCCCCTACTTTTTTGGTGGAGGGCACGATGGCCAAAGCATTGCCAGGTTGGCCCGTTTTGTCTTCGCCTTGACCTTGTTTGTAGGCGTTACGGTCGCCCTTCCAGCCCAGCAGTTCGCGCATCGCATAACCACCAGGGACATGCCACAGCGCGCCATGCTCCAACTCACCCGCTGCGCCGACCACAGCGCCTTTGCCGTACCCTGCAATGCGCTCGGGTGAGAGCGACATGGCTTTCAAGAGGCGATGGGCCATGTCTATCCCCACGTCTTGCAACGCATCCATCATGGGCAAGATGTTGGGCTCATAGCGACCTGCATAAGGGTTCGTCAGCACGACACCAATGGCTCCACGGATCAGCGGTACTTCAGACACTGGGCCGAATTCGTGGTGGATGTGC
>CAZHDP010000437.1:0-3058 GCA_964531605.1 uncultured Burkholderiaceae bacterium
AGCAACGCAGGAGGCAGGTACACCGAGAGCAAGGCCTGCAGGTCAGGGTCGGTGGTGTACAAGTTGACCCCATGCTGATCCGGCACAGGGGTGCTCGCCACAGAGGCTTGTGTTGCGGTGGCGGGCTGATGGGGCATCAACATGTCGGGTGTCTCCTGGCCGCCATTGTTGGCGGGTATGGCATAGCTGTCCAATATTGATTATGTTTTCATCAATATAATTTTTGTATTCATGGAATTCAGACACCTGCGTTACTTTCTGGCCTTGGCCGAAGAGCTGCACTTTGGGCGTGCCGCAAAACGGTTGGCGATTTCTCAACCCCCATTGAGCCTCAACATCCAGCAACTGGAGGCCTCTGTGGGGGCGCAGCTGTTTGTGCGCAACAGCCGCGAAGTGCGGCTGACTGCGGCGGGGCAAGCGTTTGTGCCCAAGGCCCGTGCCTTGCTCGATCAGTCTGTGGAAGCGGCGCAGCATGTACGCAATGTGGACCAAGGTCTGGTCGGGCACCTGCACATTGGCTTCGTGGGCGCCATGCTGTACCGCGGCTTGCCGCAGATGCTGCGCGAATTCCAGCTCATGCACCCGTCACTCCAGGTGTCGTTGCAAGAGCTCAGCTCACAAGACCAGCTGATGGCCTTGGCGCAGGAGCGACTGGACGTGGGTTTTGTGCACACCACGCGGGTGCCCCCCCAGTTGTCACGCATCCTGGTCGCCAGCCAGCCCTTTGTGTGCTGCTTACACCGTTCACACCCGTTGGCCGGGCGTGCCAGCCGACAAGGCCGCATTGCCTTGGCTGAATTGCAAGGCGAACCTTTTGCCATGGTGTCGAGGGCTGTGTCACCCGACTACCACGACCGCATCGTCACCCTGTGCAATGGCGCAGGCTTTCATCCTGACATCCGCTACGAGCTGAGGCACTGGCTCAGCGTGGTGTCTTTGGTGTCGCAAGGCTTGGGTGTGGCTCTGGTGCCCGCTGCGTTGGAGCAATCCAAACTGCCAGACACCGTGTTTGTGCCGTTGGACATGGATGGCGTGCCCTACGAAACCTATTGCCTGTGGAAGACGGCACGTGACCACGCCGCGCTGAGCGCCTTTTTAGCCACCGTGCGCATTGCTGTGACAGGCGCATGACAAAACCTGCGGGGTCATTTTCACAATATGGGTGAGGTTAATGCGTTGAGCCGATCCAAAAGCTTTAGCATGGAGCCTGTCAGAAGCGTTGATACACAACCGGGGGAACACATGAACTTTGCCGATACCGCGCTCATTTTGGTGGGCTATCAAAACGACTACTTTGCCCCAAACGGCATTTTGCGCAGCGTGGTCGAAGAGCCCGGGCGTGTGGACGATGTGCTCAAAAACACGCTGGCGCTGATTCAACGTCTGGCATCCACCGAAGCTTTGATCGTTTCGACCCCGATCGTGTTGTCGCCCGATTACCGGGCGCTGGCCAGCCCGATGGGCATCTTGCACACCATCAAACAATCGGGCGCCTTTGCTTTGGGCAGCCCCGGTGCTGACACCATTCCCGAATTGCTTGCCTTCGGTGACCGCGTGCAATACGTCAGCGGCAAAGTCGGTTTCAATGGTTTTGCCAACACCGAATTGGACGATGTGTTGCACCGCCGTGGTATCAAAAACGTGTTGTTGGCGGGCATGGTCACCTCGCTGTGCATCGACTCCACGGGGCGTGCTGCTTACGAGCGGGGCTACCGCGTGACGGTGCTGTCTGATTGCACGTCGGCCCGCACGCCCACAGAGCAAGCCTTTTTCTGCAGCAGTGTGTTCCCTCTGTACGGAGAGGTCTTGGCCAGTGACGCGCTTCGCACCGATCTGGCTGAAGCGTGACCTGGTCTCACGCTGCACAACGCGCCACACCGTCTGATCCCGCTTGAACCCCGGCATGCCATCCACCTCGCTGTTGGCAGACCTGCAGGTCGTTGCCACGAACCAGCTGGTCGAAGCCCTTGTGGCGAGCGAAAACCGCATGCGTCAGCGGGTGGATTTGCTCTCTGAGGTGGTGTTTGAGCTGGACGCCGCCATCCGCATAGTGTTTTTGAACCGTGCGTGGGAAGCGCTGATGGGGATGCCCGCCGCCGCCTTGCAAGGTGACACGTTCAGCCACTGCCTGTTGCCGGAAGACCGTCCGGTGTTTGAAGAGGCCCTGGCGAAGGCCCGCAAAGGCGCAGAAGTTCGACGCACCGTGGTCCGCTTTGCCCGTGATGCCTTGCACGTCATCTGGATGGAGTTGTCGGTGGCGGTCATTGATGGCGGGTTTGTGGGTGCCTTGCACGACATCACCGAGCAAAAGCGGGTGCAAGACCAGTTGGAATACATTGCCCACTACGATGTGTTGACCACCATGCCGAACCGGACCTTGCTGTCCGATCGCATCAACCAAGCCATGGATCGGTGCGAGCGGCTCAACGTGTCTTTGGCGGTGGCGTTTTTGGACCTCGACGGTTTCAAAAGCATCAATGACAACCATGGCCACGAGGCCGGCGACCAACTGCTCACCGCGTTGGCCAAACGGCTCAAGTCTTCCCTGCGTGAAGGCGATTCGATTGCCCGCATCGGTGGCGACGAGTTTGTGGCGGTGCTGGTCGACCTTGACTTTCCCCACCAGTGCGACAGTGTGCTTCAGCGCATGCTGGCCGCCGCATCAGACACCGTGACGGTCGGAGACCTCAGCCTCAAGGTGTCGGCCAGCATCGGGGTGACCTTGTACCCCCAAGACCGGGCCGATGCAGAGCAACTCATACGGCATGCTGACCAAGCCATGTACGTGGCCAAGCAAGAAGGCAAAAACCGATTCCACTTTTTTGACGTGGCGCTGGAGTCCGCGCAGCGAGACCATTCCGAATCACTCGACCGCATCCAGCAAGCCTTGCGCCAAGATGAGTTTGTGTTGATGTACCAACCCAAGGTCAACATGCTCACGTCTCAGGTTTTTGGGGCCGAAGCTTTGATCCGGTGGCAGCACCCAGAGCGTGGCCTGCTGTCGCCAGAGGTGTTTTTGCCCACCATTGAAAACCACGCCCTCAGTGTGCGCTTGGGT
>CAZHDP010000438.1:0-3038 GCA_964531605.1 uncultured Burkholderiaceae bacterium
CGCACAAGCTTTTGGGCTCTTTTGTGACATTGGCATTCCGCTGCTGATGGGCAAGTTCCCCGGGTATGAAGACACGCTCAAACTCGCGTTCAACGATGCAGAGCGGCCCTTCACGGCGGTTGAGCAAGCCCACCACCACGCCGACCACACGCAAATTGGCGCCATCATGGCGCGCACCTGGGGTCTGAGCGACACACTGTACAAAGCCATCAAGCTCGACCACGATTTCACGGTTTTCCACGACACCAGCGTGCCCGAGTCAGTGTGCCAACTCATCGCCATGAGTTTGGTGGCCGACATGGCCATCAGCGAGCTCTCGCCTGCCAACGCCAACCAGGAATGGTCCAAAGGCGGCGCCGACGCCAAGCATTACCTGATGCTCAGCGATTACGACATGGCCGACTGGATGGAAGCCCTGCGTGAAGGGTTTTTTGCCGTTGAGCGCTGATCAGAACAAGAAGTAACGCTGAGCCATCGGTTGCACCGACACCGGCTCACAGGTCAGCAGCACGCCATCGGCCCGCACCGCGTAGGTTTGCGCGTCGATTTCCATTTTGGGCAAATAGCCGTTGTGGATCAAGTCCTGCTTACGCACACCGCGCACGTTTTTCACCGCACTGAGCGTTTTGCTCAAGCCAAACCGCTCCTTGATGCCCGCGTTCAGCCCTACTTGCGATACGAAGGTCAGTGAGCCCTTGGCCACGGCACCGCCAAACGCGCCGAACATGTGCCGGTAGTGCACCGGTTGTGGTGTGGGGATGGACGCGTTCGGGTCGCCCATGGCGGCCATGGCGATGCTGCCACCCTTGAGGATCAATGCCGGTTTGATGCCGAAGAACGCAGGCTTCCAGACGACCAGATCGGCCCACTTGCCTTCTTCAATGCTGCCCACCTCGTGGCTGATGCCGTGGGCAATGGCCGGGTTGATCGTGTACTTGGCCACGTAGCGTTTGACGCGCGTGTTGTCGTTGCGTTCGGAGTCACCGGGCAGCGTGCCCCGCTGCAGTTTCATCTTGTGCGCCGTCTGCCAGGTGCGGATGATCACTTCGCCCACGCGGCCCATGGCTTGGCTGTCGCTGCTCATCATGCTGATGGCGCCCAGGTCATGCAGGATGTCTTCTGCCGCGATGGTTTCTTTCCGGATGCGACTTTCAGCAAAGGCCAGGTCCTCGGCGATGGCCGGGTCGAGGTGATGGCAGACCATCAGCATGTCCACGTGCTCGTCCAAGGTGTTCACCGTGTAAGGCATCGTTGGGTTGGTGGAGCTGGGCAAAAAGTTGGCTTCACCCACCACCCGCAAAATGTCCGGCGCGTGACCACCGCCAGCCCCTTCGGTGTGGAAAGCGCAGAGCGAACGGCCTTTCGTGGCGGCAATGGTGTTTTCCACAAAACCGGATTCATTCAGCGTGTCAGAGTGGATGGCCACTTGCGTGTCGGTGTCATCGGCCACGTCCAAGCAATTGCTGATGGCCGCAGGCGTCGTGCCCCAGTCTTCGTGCAATTTCAAACCGATCACACCCGCGTTGATTTGCTCGTGCAGGGCCGCAGGCAGGCTGGCGTTGCCTTTGCCTAAAAAGCCCAGGTTCATCGGGAAGGCATCTGCCGCTTGAAGCATGCGCTCAATGTGCCAAGGCCCAGGGGTACAGGTGGTGGCAAAGGTACCGGTGGCCGGGCCAGTGCCGCCGCCCAGCATGGTGGTCACACCGCTGGCCAGGGCTTCTTCGATTTGCTGCGGGCAGATGAAGTGGATGTGGCTGTCAATGCCGCCTGCGGTGACGATGTTGCCCTCGCAACTGATCACTTCAGTGCCAGGGCCAATGACGATGTCCACGCCGGGTTGGGTGTCTGGGTTGCCGGCCTTGCCGATCTTGACGATGCGGCCGTCCTTGAGGCCAATGTCGGCCTTGACGATGCCCCAGTGGTCCAGGATCAAGGCGTTGGTCATCACCGTGTCTACCGCGCCTTCGCTGCGCATGCGTTGTGATTGCGCCATGCCATCACGGATGGTTTTACCGCCGCCAAACTTCACTTCTTCGCCGTAGCCCCCAGCGTTCAGGGTGAGGTCGCGCTCAACCTCGATCAGCAAACCCGTGTCCGCCAAGCGAACCCGGTCGCCCACCGTCGGGCCAAAAATTTCTGCGTAGGCGCGTTTTCCGATGGTGGCCATGGTCAGAGCTTTCCGTTCGTTAAGCCGCGAAAGCCATAGACGATGCGGTCGCCAGCAAAGTCCACGAGTTCCACAGTGCGTTGCTGGCCGGGCTCGAAGCGCACAGCGGTGCCGCTGGCGATGTTCAATCGCATGCCTTGTGCTGCCGTGCGGTCAAAGCCGAGGGCGGCGTTGGTTTCCGAAAAGTGGTAATGCGAGCCGACCTGGATCGGGCGGTCTGCCGTGTTGTTCACCACCACCGTCAGGGTGCGGCGATTGGGGTTCAAGGCGTGTTCGCCTTCGTCTGTGAGCAGTTCACCAGAGATCATGTTCAACCCCTCACTTGCCGCCGCGCGACAGCCACACCGCCAGCGCAACGGCCCCGGCAAAGGCCACAAAGCCCCACACATCGGTTGCGTGCCAATGGCTGTTGCCCATGCCATGACCTTCATGGGAAAAAACGGGGTTTACCGCAGTAGCTAGGGCAAAGCTTGCTATGAATTGAGTAGCGTTTTGGAGGCTGATGTGACGCACGGTGAGGTCTCCTGGGGACAGTCGATCGGTGGTTCTTCGGATCGGGGGGGTCAAACGATGGGCTGGTGCACGGTGACGAGCTTGGTGCCGTCTGGAAAGGTGGCTTCCACCTGGATGTCGGGAATCATCTCGGCAATGCCGTCCATCACGTCGGCGCGCGTGAGCACCGAGCGCCCCTCGCTCATCAGTTCGGCCACTGTTTTGCCGTCGCGCGCACCCTCCATCACGGCCGCGCTGATCAGGGCCATGGCTTCGGGGTAATTGAGTTTGAGTCCGCGTGCCTTGCGCCTCTCGGCCAGCAAGGCAGCGGTGAAGATCAAGAGCTTGTCTTTTTCGCGGGGGGTGAGTTCCATGGCAG
>CAZHDP010000439.1:0-3035 GCA_964531605.1 uncultured Burkholderiaceae bacterium
AAGAGATGTACCACGTGATGGCGATTGCCAATTACGAAGACCGCTTCGTGATTCCGTCCAGCCACCGAGAGTACGCTGAAAACACCTTTGATCTGCGAGGTGGCTGTGGTTTCTCATTTGGCAACGGGTGCTCCGATGGGGAGTCAGAGGCCAGCCTGTTTGGCGGCACCAAGCGCCGAACCATCCCTATCCAGTCCGTTGTTTGATTTGCGAGGACGACATGAAATCCAACCGCTACACCCTGCGAGCCTTGGCCCTGTTGCTGGGCTACCCTGATGAAACCTTGCGCGCCAATGTTCCCGCGATGATGGACGTGATAGACAGCGAAGCCGTCATCCCCGCCCCCCGTCGGGAGGAGTTGCGCCGTTTTGCAGCCGAACTGCGTCGACTGGACCCGCTCGATGTGGAGGCGAGGTATGTTGAAACGTTTGACAGAGGGCGTGCGACATCCTTGCATCTGTTTGAGCACGTGCATGGGGATTCTCGTGATCGGGGGCCTGCCATGATTGATTTGATGCAGACCTACGAAAAATCAGGACTGCACCTCGCACCGGAAGAACTGCCTGACCATCTGAGCGTGGTGCTCGAATTTGCCTCTACCCAACCCCCTGCTTTGGCCCGGGAGTTTTTGGGTGAAATGGCACACATCCTGACAGCCATCTTCAGTGCCTTGCTCAAGCGCGGCAGCCCGTATGCCGCCGTCGTGGCTGCAGCCCTGGAACTGGCTGGTCAGAAAGTGCAGGCCGTTCCTGTGGCGGCTGATGAGGCGATGGACGACATTTGGGCGGAGCCCGCGGCCTTTGATGGCTGCAGCACAAAAGGGCAAACCAAACCCGGTGATCCTCAACCTTTGCATTTCGTACGTAAAACCACCGCGACGCAAGGAGTGTCGGCATGAGCTACCTCGACAACTTTCTGTTTGGGTTTTACCCCTACATCTGTTTGACCGTGTTTTTCCTGGGCAGCTGGATGCGTTACGACCGCGACCAGTACACCTGGAAGACGGATTCTTCCCAGTTGCTGAGAGCCGGTCAGTTGCGTTGGGGCAGCAACCTGTTCCACGTAGGCGTGTTGTTTTTGTTTTTTGGCCATACCTTCGGCATGCTCACCCCCCACATGGTCTACGAGCATGTGCTCGATGCAGGCGCTAAACAGGTACTTGCGATGGTGTCTGGGGGTGTTTTTGGTGTGCTGGGTTTCATCGGCGTGAGTCTGCTGCTGCACCGCCGTCTGTCGGATGCGCGCATACGCACCAACTCCAAAACCAGCGACATCGTGTTGCTGTGCCTGCTGTGGCTTCAATTGGCATTGGGGTTGGCCACCATACCCTTGTCTGCCCAACACCTGGACGGCAGCATGATGCTCAAGCTGGCCGAGTGGGCTCAGCGCATCGTCACCTTCCGTGGGGGCGCGCCAGCGCTGTTGGTTGATGCAGGCTGGGTCTTCAAACTGCACATGTTTTTGGGCATGTCCATCTTTTTGATGTTTCCTTTCACCCGCTTGGTGCACGTGTGGAGTGGTTTTGCCACTGCCGCGTACCTGATCCGCCCCTATCAGGTGGTTCGCAGCCGTCGCCTGGGTCTGCCCCCCAGTCAGCCCTTGCGCACGCCTGGGCAACACTCTCACCATTGACCGCCGCAGGAGACCCCATGAACGCCACGCCCATGCTTCAGACCGAATGTGGCAGCGCCCATTGCGCCTGCCAATCCCAGGCTGCGACCAGCCTTCCCGAGGCGGCGCTTGTACCCGTCGCATCGGTGAATGGCGTGCCCTTGCACCCGCTGGGCCAGCGCCCTGACGACGACGAACTGCGTGAGTTGGCTTACACCGAGCTCTTGCGGCAGCACGCAGTCTCTGCAGGGCTGTTGCCTGTGACGGTCACCTCGGCGGACTTGACCGAGGCGCAACGCCACACCATCGAAACGATGGTCGATCAGGCCGTGACTTCTCCGCTCCCCACAGACGAAGAATGCCGCCGGTATTACGAGGCGAACACGAACCACTTTGTGGTGGGACAAGCACAACATGTTCGGCACATTCTGTTTGCGGTCACCCCTGGCGTGAATGTGCACGCGTTGGCTGTGCGTGCTGAAAACGCCTTGTTGACGTTGTCGAGAAAAGACGTGCCTGAGGGACAGTTCGCCCGACTGGCCTCAGAGCTGTCCAATTGCCCCTCCAGCGTCCAGGGCGGTGACTTAGGGTGGATCGGGCCAAATGACTGTGCCCCTGAATTGGCCAACGAGCTGTTTCATCAAAAACACCCTCAGTGGGGCTTGGGTGTGCATCCTCGTTTGGTTCACACCCGCTTTGGGTTCCACATCATTGAAGTGTTGGGGTCCAAAAAAGGCAAACAAATCCCTTACGAACAGGTACAGCAGCGCATCGCCGCCACCTTGAGCATGCAATCCCGTGCCGTGGCTTTGAACCAGTACATGCGGCTCTTGGCGGGGCAAGCGACGGTGAAAGGGGTGGACTTGGAGTCGGCGTCGACGCCGTTGGTCCAGTGAGCACCGAGGCCGAGCCGCAGGACGACTTGCTGACTCGCCTGCGGCATTTTCAGTCTGACTATTTCCCCCTGCACCAGCAGCGGTTTCAAGACTTGGTGTCACAAGGGCAGCATCCCAAAACCCTCTTCATCGGGTGTTCTGATTCCCGGCTGGTGCCCTATCTGCTGACCGGGGCAGGCCCCGGGGATTTGTTCATCGTACGCAATGTGGGCGCTTTCATTCCACCTTATGACGGTTCGCATGGATTGCACGGCACCACAGCCGCCATTGAATTCGGGGTGTTGAGTTTGCAGGTTGAGCGCATCATCGTGTGTGGGCACAGCCATTGCGGTGCGATTCGGACCGCCTACGAAGGCGTGCCAGAGGAAGCGATTGCGCTCAAGGCGTGGTTGCGACTGGTGGATGAGGCGCTGCTGCCCGTGCAAGCAGGGCCTGAAGCCATGCGACGCACCGAACAGCGCGCCGTGGTGTTGCAGTTGGAGCGTTTGATGGACTACCCCATGGTCAGGCGACGCGTGGAAGAGGGTA
>CAZHDP010000440.1:0-3016 GCA_964531605.1 uncultured Burkholderiaceae bacterium
CCGTCCAACACCACTTTGACATGCGGTGTGGTCCACGTCAGCACGTAACTGCCGTTGGCCTGCTCGTAGGTCAAACCCGCGTTGGCGGCTCGTTGGCGCAGCGCTGGGGGCAAAGACACTTCGCTCAAAGAAGTGGGTAAACGACCTTGCGCCAACTTGAAGGCTTCGATCAAACTGCCCGTCACTTCCAATTCAGCTTCAGCCACCGTACTGTCTTTTTGAGGATCGGGCCATTCGAAAGGCTCGGAAAAGCGCGGCAATTGCAGGAAAAAGATGATGCAGAGCAGCCCCAGCAACACCACAGTGACCAAGCGCTTGGCTGTACTTGAACTGCCACTTTTGGCAGCAAGGGCGGCTGCCAAGTTGGCGTTTTGGACGTCTGCTTTGTGCTGAACCTGCGCGGCCAAACCTTCAAAATCTTGGGATGGATGGGGCATGATGTTGTCCTTCTCTGGTCAGCGAATTTTCAGGTACAGCACGACGTTGTCTGCGCCGATACGGGTCTTGTAGGCATGCGGCTCCATCACATCCCGCACAGCCAGCGCGATCTGTCTTGCGTTGGTCACAGAGCCAGGAGAGCCCACGGGCCCACCGTTGGTCACATCAGACCAGTACAGCATGACCTTGTATTGGCCCGGCTGGTTCACATTCAAAAAACCAGATTCGATGATCATTTGCAATCCGCTGTTGCGGCGGTCCAGCTCTGAGCGATCAATCCCGGGGATGACCATGTTGCTGGAGTTGCCCTTCCCAACTTCTTTGAGGAAGGAATACAAAAACGTGTCAGGGCTGTTGCCTGAATAGCTGGTGTGAACCCCCACCACTGAACCCAATGGCCCCCGATTGGCCTCTACACCAGCCAAGGCCGTTTTGACCTTGTCCAGCACCAACACGACCTCTGCGGCCTTGGCACGGTAAACGTATTGTTGATATGACGGTATCGCAAGGGACGCCAATGTCGCAACGATGGAGATCGAGATCATCAGCTCAATCAAGGTGAAGCCAAGGTGTCTTTTTTTCATCATTCATCTCCCCAGGTCAACGACCGGATGGTTTGGGCAATGGACTCAGGCGACGCAGGCTTGACCACCAAACGGTTGGCCAGCTGCTTTTGAAGCAGTTCAATCAGGTTGGTGGCTTCTGGCGGCACCATCAGGATGGCTGGCAAACCACTCCAGGCAAAACTTTGCCGCACCGCATTGAGGGCAACCATCAACGCTTGGTCGTCACCCACCAGGTCAACAACCAACAAACCCAGGTTAGGGTGCTGCGCCATGAAGGCCGGGATGTCGGTGCCCGGTTTCATGGCCAGCACACGGTAACCGCTGTCACTCAAATGCTGGTTCAACTCAGCAGCCAAGGTCTCGTCACCGCTGCAGACCAACACTTCAGTCTCAACAGCACTGCGGGATGCCAGCGCCGTATCACTGGTACTGCCCTCAAACCAGCCGACATGCTTGTGATGCCGTGCAAGGGCAGACCAAAAATTGAAGCCCATCACGTGGGCACCCTCTTCCACCGTGGTCATGCCAGAGACCACCATGTCCATGACCCTCAAGGCCATGGAACGGTCGTCAGGGTTGCCTGACTCACCACGTGAAGCATCGGCGGTCCATATGGATGCGGAGGGCGTTCCGCCGATCAGTGAAGCCCGGTCTGCGGCTGAAGGTAGATAGAGTTCCACCACGGGGGCGATGCCCCAATAGCCCGTGAACCCGCATGCTTCACAGCCGATGGCTCGCATTTTGGGGCGCTCACGGGTGATTTCTTCAAACAACAGTTCCGGCGATTGCAGAGGTTCAACCACCGGGCTGGCACAGTGGGTGCACAACTTGCGGACCAAGCGCTGAGAGGCCACAGCCATCAAGGTTTCACCGATCATGGGCGCAGACACGCCCAGGTCCAACAACCTTGGGATGGCAAACCGGGCCTCAGAGGTATGAAGGGTAGAGAACACCAAATGCCCCGTCAGCGCAGCCCGGGTCGCAGCCTCTGCGGTCTCTTCATCACGGATTTCCCCAATCAGCAGTACATCGGGGTCTTGTCGCAGCTGCGCACGCAACACCGAGGCGAACGTAGCCCCCTGTTCAGGGCGAACCTCCACCTGAGACAAACCGGGCAACACATATTCAACGGGTTGCTCAATGGTCGCAATAGACCGTTGCATGGAGTTCAACGTCGAAATCAAAGCGTAGAGCGAGGTTGTCTTACCGCTGCCTGTGGGGCCCACAAAAAGGATCAAACCGCTGTCGAGCTGTACGATCCTGCGCAGGGCTTGAACCCGGGCCGGGGCATAGCCTAATTTTTCCAAAGAGAACACTTTGGACTGGTTCAGCAACCGGATCACAAGCCGCTCACCTTGGGCATTCGGTACGGTGGACAAGCGCAGATCGTAGCGAGAGCCACCGAAGTAGGCGGCGCACCGACCATCTTGTGGCGTTCTCGCGTCGGTGCTGTCCATGGATGCCACAGCTTTGAAGTGCCGGATCACATGTGTTCCAACGTCAAGGGTCAGTGTCGACAACCTGACGAGGACCCCGTCCACACGGATGCGAACCAAGTAGCCGCCCAAGTACGGCTGGACGTGCACGTCCGAAACACGCCGTTGAATGGACACCCGAAGCAATTGCCTGGCCAACCGCACCACAGGGTCCAAGGCGTCCTCTGAGGCACCCACCATGTCAAGGTTCAGTGAAGCACGCGAATCTTTTTGCACCACATCGCCGTAAGCCTGAAGCACGGCACTTTCAAGTCGATGAGGGCTGTGCAGCGCAGGGCGGATAGAAACGCCAGCCATGAACCGCACTTGATCGAGCATGTCCGTGTCTGTAGGATCGCAGACCGCGA
Organism: uncultured Burkholderiaceae bacterium; assembly: GCA_964531605.1. GTDB lineage: Bacteria > Pseudomonadota > Gammaproteobacteria > Burkholderiales > Burkholderiaceae_C > Defluviibacillus. The sequence continues at coordinate 2,848 of CAZHDP010000440.1, forward strand.
TCTCCAACACCCCATCGCGCATGGTCAACGGCAGTACCCGGTGTTTCAATGCAAAGGCGTAAGGGACCAGCTTCAACGCTTGGGCACTGGAGGTGCCAGGCTGCGCAACTGGCAGGCCAAATTTGGCAGCAGCAGCTCTGACCAGAAGGTCTTCCGAGACACCACTGGC
>CAZHDP010000441.1:0-3011 GCA_964531605.1 uncultured Burkholderiaceae bacterium
TCGACCACCAAAATGCGCATGCCCGAAAGTCGCCTTTGGCTGCTGGGGGCGGGTTGGAGGCTTGCACGAGACCCCGCCGCTTGCTGTTGGACAGCCTCCAACACCATGCCCGGTGTCAGCGGTTTGGTCAAAAAAGCATTCAGGCTGTCTTGCTCTGCGGCGGTGCGCTGCGTCAGGTTGTGCTTGCTGGACGCCGACACCATGACCACCTTGGGTGGATGGGCTGCTCGCTCGCGCCACAGCAAGCGCAATCGGTGCAACGTGTCCCAGCCATTGAGGCCATGCATTTGCCAGTCCAGAAACAAGGCGTCATAGGGGGCAGATCCTGCTTGAGATTGCAGGTTTTCGCACAAAGCCAAGGCTTCATGCCCACTGCTGGCCGCGTCAACGTCCCACCCCAGGCCACGCATGGTGCTGGCCAGCAGGGCACGCGCGACGGGGTTGTCGTCTACCAACAGCACCCGCAGCGCAGGCGTTGAGCGTGGCTTGGCCTCGGCCCCAGAGGCCAAAGGCAATTCAATGTCAAAGCTGAACGTGCTGCCCACGCCCAGCTCGCTGCTGAGCTGGATGGTGCCGCCCATCAAATTCACCAGCCGCTGGCTGATGACCAGGCCCAGTCCCGTGCCACCAAACCGCCGCGATGTGGACGCTTCGGCCTGCGAAAAACCTTTGAATATTCTGGATTGGCTCTCCGCTGCGATGCCAATGCCGGTGTCTTGCACGGAGAACGTCAAGCGCTGCCGTGTTTCGCCTTCCACCACCGATTGGCTGAGCACCTTGACCGCAATCACGACTTGGCCCCAGTTGGTGAATTTGATGGCGTTGCCAGCCAAGTTGGTCATCACTTGCTTGAGCCGCATGGGGTCGCCCAAGAATGCGCGGGGCAGGGCAGGGTCCAGGTCGTACAGCACGTCGATAGGCTTGGTGCCCAGGTTGCCAGTCAACACCACGCCCAGGTCTCGGAAGAAGACTTCGGTGTCGAACTCGACGGCATCGAGGGTCATCTTGCCTGCCTCGACTTTGGAAAAGTCCAGGATGTCGTTGAGCAGCGTCAGCAGTGACTTGGCTGCACCCTCGGTTTTGTTGATGTAGTCACGTTGGTTGGCATTGAGCGACGTGTTGCCGATCAGTGTCAGCATGCCCAAAACCGCGTTCATGGGGGTGCGCAACTCGTGGCTCATGTTGGCCAGGAACTGGCTTTTGCTGAGCAGTGCTTCGTTGGCTTGCGCGGTGCTGAGGATCAGGCGTTGCTCGATTGCCTTACGCTCGGTGATGTCAACGAAGGTGCAAATCACGGACGCCGGATTCACGCTGTGGTCTTCGTACATGGGCTTGGCGTTGATCGAGATCCAAGTCAATGTGCCATCGGGTTTGTGCACACCCATGATGGCATTGCGGACTTCCGAGCCTGTGGTCAGCGCCACCATGGCGGGATGACTTTCCCCTGGCCACGGTTGCATGTTTTCGTGCACACAGCGCCAAGACGGGTCGACAGATTGCCGTCCTATCATTTGGTCAAAGCTCAGCCCCAACATTTCCTCTGCGCTGTGATTGCATGACACGATGGTGCTGTTTGCATCTTGAACGACAACCCCTTCGTACATCGCATCAATCAGGGCTTTGGCGTGAACTTCTTTGCTTCGGATGATCTGATCGGCTTCTTGCCGTTGTTGATCGGCCAGCAAGATGCGTTGTTGCAACTCTGCGATGTTCTGGGCTTTTGCATTTTTTTCGAGAATGCTGGCAGCGGCAGTGGCCAGATGCTGCAAGATGTCTCGCTGGGCCTGTGTCAGGGTGTGAGGAAGGCTGTCGATCACGCACAAGGTGCCCACCCGAGCGCCATCCCTCAGCTTGAGGGGCATGCCTGCATAAAAGCGAATCTCGGGCCCCGAGGTCACCAAAGGGTTGGCCACAAAGCGAGGGTCATTCCAAGCGTCGGAAATCTCAAACAGATCATCGTTTTGGATCGCATGACCGCAAAAAGAGATGTCTCTGGCCGTCTCTGTGGCATCCAGACCATGATTGGCCTTGAACCATTGGCGGTTGGCGTCCACCAAACTGATCAACGAGATAGGGACTTCGCACACCAGCGACGCGGCTTTGACCAACGCATCGAGTTCGCGGTCAGGGGCGGTGTCCAGCACCTCCAGCGCCAAAAGCGAGCGCAGCCGCTGCGCTTCATCGGTTGGGGTGGGGGCGGGGGTGTAGGGCGTGTTCAATCCGGGTCCAAATTGGTGGCCCAGTCACTCTACACGACCCCCCTCAGACGTGTTGTCTGGCTGCAAAAAGCCCTTGTCAGAACCAGGCGAAATGTCGCCTGGCTTGCAAGGTGTTGGTTCAGTTGCCCCAGACTTCTTGTGCGGTTTCGATGACCAGGCGCAATTTGTTGCGCTGCGCTTCCACGGCGATGTTGTTGCCGTGCACGGTGCTGGAGAAGCCGCACTGAGGGGACAAGGCCAGTTGTTCCAGTGGTGCGTATTTGGCGGCTTCTTCGATGCGGCGCTTGAGGGCGTCTTTGGACTCCATCTCACCAAATTTGGTGGTCACCAGGCCCAACACCACCACCTTGCCTTTGGGCAAGAAGCGCAAGGGTTTGAAGTCGCCGCTGCGGTCGTCGTCGTATTCCAAGAAGTAGGCGTCCAGGTCCATTTCTTTGAGAAGGGCTTCGGCCACGGGCTCATAGTTACCGGCCGCAGCATGCGTGCTCTTGAAATTGCCACGGCACAGGTGCATGGCCAGCGTCATGCCTGCGGGTTTTTGTGCCACCACCTTGTTGATGAACCACGCGTAGCGGTGCGCCAATTCGTTGGGATCGTCGCCACGGCCGCGTGCAGCTTCACGCATTTTTTCGTCGCACAGGTAAGCGAGGTTGGTGTCGTCCATTTGCACGTAGTTGCAACCCGCAGCGGCGAGGCTGCGCAACTCGTCGCCATAGGCCTTGGCCACGTCGTCGTAGAACGCGGGGTCCAGCTCGGGATAGGCTTCGCGGCTGATGCCTGCTCGGCCACCGC
>CAZHDP010000442.1:0-2549 GCA_964531605.1 uncultured Burkholderiaceae bacterium
AGCCATGGATGGGCTCGAACATGCTGGGGTAGCGGCGCTCGGGGTCGATGTTGCCCGTGGGTGCAATGCCCAGGCTGCCCGCCAACGCAGCAGCCAAATCGCTCAAGATGTCGGCATGGAGGTTGGTCGCCACGATGGTGTCGAGCGTGGCCGGACGGTTCACCATGCGCGCGGTGGCCGCATCCACCAACTCTTTGTCCCACTTCACATCGGGAAATTCATGGCTGATCTGCACCGCGATTTCATCCCACATCACCATGGCATGGCGCTGGGCGTTGGATTTGGTGACCACCGTGAGCAATTTGCGAGGGCGCGACTGGGCCAGTTTGAAGGCGTAACGCATGATGCGTTCGACACCAGCGCGGGTCATCATCGAGACATCGGTCGCCACCTCGATCGGGTGCCCTTGGTGAGCGCGCCCACCGACGCCAGCGTATTCGCCTTCCGAGTTTTCACGCACGATGACCCAATCCAAGTCTTGCGGCCTGCAACGCTTGAGAGGGGCGTCAATGCCAGGCAAGATGCGCGTCGGGCGCACATTCGCATACTGGTCAAACCCTTGGCAAATCTTCAAGCGCAAGCCCCACAAGGTGACGTGGTCAGGGATGTGCGGGTCACCCGCAGAGCCGAACAAAATCGCATCTTTGTGTCGCAGGGCCTCCAGCCCGTCCTCAGGCATCATCACGCCGTGTTGACGGTAGTAGTCGCCACCCCAATCAAAGCTTTCGAAATCAAATGCAAAAGTACCCTCGGCTTGTGCCAATGCTGTGAGCACTTGTTGGCCAGCGGGGATCACTTCTTTGCCGATACCGTCACCAGGGACAGCAGCAATGCGGTAGGTTTTCATGGGGCGTCTTTCTTCAATCAAATCAGACAAAAGTCTACGCCACCCAGGCACCATCTCTGCTTAAACTGTGCTTAACCTGAAGTTGATGATCTGAACACCACGAAACCCCTGCCATGCCCACCCTGCTCATCCAAAACGCCACGTGCATCGCCACCATGGACGATGCCAGCACCGAACTGCGAGATGCCTCCATTTTGGTGCGAGACAACCTGATTGAGGCTGTGGGTCCGGCCTCTGATTTGCCTGACACCGCAGATGAGGTGATCGATGCCCGAGGCCATGTGGTGGTGCCCGGACTGATCAACACCCACCACCACATGTACCAGTCGCTCACCAGGGCCATTCCATTGGTACAGAATGCCGAACTGTTTGGTTGGCTGCGCGGCTTGTACCCAATATGGGCCGGACTCACCCCTGAGATGGTGTTTGTGTCCACCCAAGTGGCCATGGCAGAACTGCTGATGAGCGGCTGCACCACCAGCAGCGATCACTTGTACATCTACCCCAACGGGGTTCGCTTGGATGACAGCATCGACGCCGCGCGAGAAATCGGCATGCGGTTTGTGGCCACGCGTGGCAGCATGAGTGTGGGCCAAAGCCAAGGCGGCTTGCCGCCCGACCAAGTGGTCGAGAAAGAAGACTTCATTTTGCGTGAGACCCAGCGCTTGATCGAGACTTACCACGATGCCTCCGTAGGCTCCATGCTGAACGTCGCGGTGGCGCCCTGCTCGCCCTTCAGCGTGAGCCGTGAGCTGATGCGCGAATCAGCCCTGCTGGCCCGCAGCTTCAAAGGCCAAAACGTGCGCCTGCACACCCACTTGGCGGAGAACGACCACGACATCGCCTACAGCCGAGAAAAATTCAATCGCACGCCAGCGCAGTACGCGCAAGACCTGGGTTGGCTGGGCGACGATGTGTGGCACGCGCACTGCGTGAAGCTCGACGACGAGGGCATCAGTCTTTATGCCGCCACCCGTACCGGTGTGGCGCATTGCCCGTGCAGCAACATGCGTTTGGCCAGCGGCATCGCACCGATCCGCAAAATGATCCAGGCAGGTGTGCCCGTGGGCCTGGGGGTCGACGGCAGCGCCAGCAATGATGCCGCCCACATGGTGAACGAAGCGCGCCAGGCGATGCTGTTGGCACGCCTCAGAAAGTCGCTGGAAGCGCCCAGTACCAATGCACAAGGTGAGCCCGTGTTCGGCTGTGACACGGCACCGATGGAGATGACCGCCAGGGACGCTTTGCGTCTGGCCACGCGGGGGAGTGCAGACGTGCTGGGCCGCCGGGACATCGGCCAATTGGCGCCAGGCTTTTGTGCCGATTTGGCGATCTTTGACCTCCGCACCTTGGGTTTTGCTGGCGGCGCTGTGCACGACCCTGTGGGTAGCCTGTTGTTGTGTGCCAGCGCCCAAACGGCTTACACCGTGGTCAACGGACGCACAGTGGTGCGTGATGGTCAGTTGACCTCGGTGAATTTGGGACCACTGGTGGAGCGCCACAATGCCTTGGCCTTGCGCCTGGCAAGTGTCCGTTGACACACCTTCTGCCCCCTTGCTTCAGGCCTGAAACGATTACAACTTGTCACCCTTTTGCCCTGTGCAAAGCCGTGTGCTTGGGTTAAAGTTTGCGCAGGGAGTCGATACAACAACGACGATATCGCCCGAGACTCAGAGCAGCTTTCAAAGCTGTCCATGACAAA
>CAZHDP010000442.1:2559-3010 GCA_964531605.1 uncultured Burkholderiaceae bacterium
GACAAAGTTCATTTTTGAACACGTGTCTTATTTTCTCAGGGAGTGATCATGATCAGGGTATTTGTCAAAAAGCCAATGGCAGCTTGTGTTCAAACATTGGCTTGCGTGGCCTTGTCCTTTGGCTTGGTGACAATGAGCCCTGGCGCTCAAGCCAACCCCATCGGTACCGTGAAAAACACCGACGGCGTAGTCGACATTCTGCGAGGCAGCGAGCGTCTTCAAGCCCATGTGGGGTTGGCGTTACACGCGCAGGACATTGTCAAAACGGGTGCAGGCAGCACCATGGGCTTGACACTGAAAGACAACACGGTGCTGTCGGTGGGGGCCAACTCTCAATTGCACCTCGACAAGTTCATGTTTGACCCTCAAAGCCAAAAAGGGGAAATCAAAGCGACGCTCAAACGTGGCTCCTTGGCGAGCATTTCTGGGACGATTGCCAAAGCATCACCAG
>CAZHDP010000443.1:0-2948 GCA_964531605.1 uncultured Burkholderiaceae bacterium
GCAATGGTCATGTTGCGGATGCCGTTGCGGGCCAAATCGCGGGCGATGGGGAGGGTCATGCCCACCACGCCGCCTTTGGACGCACTGTAGGCCGCTTGGCCAATTTGACCGTCATAAGCCGCCACAGACGCTGTCGAGATCAGTACGCCGCGCTCGCCAGTGGATTCAGGCTCGTTCTTGCTCATCGCGTCTGCCGCCAGACGGATCATGTTGAACGTGCCGACCAAGTTCACCATGATGGTTTTGGTGTAAACCGACAAAGCGTGAGGACCGGTTTTACCCACGGTTTTTTCAGCAGGCGCAACACCAGCGCAGTTCACCAAACCCATGAGTTTGCCCAGCGACACCGCTTTGGCCACGACCGCCTGGCCATCGGCTTCGTTGCTCACGTCACACTTGACGAAGGCGCCGCCAATGCTGCTGGCCACCAGCTCGCCTTTGTCTGCCTGCATGTCTGCGATCACCACTTTGGCGCCGTTGGCTGCCAGCATGCGCGCGGTGCCTTCGCCCAAACCTGATGCGCCACCGGTGACGATGAAAACTTTGCCTTGAATGTCCATGATCTGTTCCTGCTGGTTGGAGTGAATGAGATTGACGTTTACGTAAACGTCAACACCATTCGAGATTATGGCTGTTTCTTCACTTGAACCCGACGCGGTCCAGCATCTGTTGTACTTTGACTTGGTTTGCACCCACGGCGCTGATGGGGATGGTCTCACTCTTGAAGTTGTTGCCACCCATCGCCTGCAAGGCAGTGTTGTTGATCGCCACGGCTTTGTTCACAGGCCATTCGTTGTTGCCGTTGGCAAAATGGTTTTGCGCTTCAGGGCTGGCCAGGTATTCCAGGAATTTCACGGCATTGGCCGCGTTCTTGCTGTACCGCGCCACACCGCCACCGGCAATGTTCACATGGGTTCCCCAGGTGGCTTGGTTGGGGAATACCACGCCGATTTTGTCGACGATGGCTTTGTCGTCAGGCGCGACTGATTTGAAAATGCGTGCCAGGTAGTAGGTGTTGGTCACTGCAATCGCGCATTCGCCAGAGGCAACACCTTTGATTTGATCGGTGTCCCCGCCTTTGGGATCGCGTGCCATGTTGGCCACCATGCCTTTGAGCCAATTTTCGGCCGCTGCATCGCCCAAGTGTTCTGTTACCGCACCAAACAACGACAGGTTATAAGGGTGCGAGCCCGACCGGATGCACAGCTTGCCCTTGTTTTTGGGGTCTCCCAGTTCTTCGTACGTGTCCACGTCTTCACGCTTCACACGCAACTTGTCGTAGACCACGATGCGTGCGCGGGTCGACAACCCAAACCACGCAGAGGCACCTTCCGCGTTCGGTTTGCCCTGCAGATGGCTGGGGATGATTTGGCTCAACACCGCGCTTTTGACGGGGCGAAACAGATTCTCAGTCTCGGCTTTGTGCAGTCGAACCGCATCCACCAGCAAGATCACGTCGGCCGGAGAAGCCGCGCCCTCAGCCTTCAGCCTCGCCAAAATGCCGGCGTCGTCGGCATCCACACGGTTGATTTTGATGCCTGTGGCTTTGGTGAAATTGCTGTAAAGCGCCTCGTCGGTCGGGTAATGCCGGGCAGAATACAAATTGATGGACGCCTCTTGCGCCTGTGCCGCTGTCACGGCCAAGGTCAATGTGACTGCTGTGCCGAGCACGCCGATGGCGCGTGTGAGTGAAAAAGTGTGCAGAGGTTTCATGGTGTGGGGTCCTGACAATCCGACAAAAATGCCGTGGTCCATCGCAAACAAGGTTCACGGTCTATCTTTCAACGGCAGTCTAACATAAATGCGAATTGTTCTCAATACGGTCATTATCATGGTCTTAACCAGCCTGGGGGCCTGCTCAACGCCGCCCACAGAGGCTCCACGACCCGAGCCATCGGTGGCAGTGAAAAGAGTGCCTAAAGTCGGTTTGGCGCTCGGGGGTGGTGCAGCACGAGGGTTTGCACACGTTGGCGTGATTCAAGTTCTGGAGGAAAACGGCCTTCGCCCCGACCTGGTGGTCGGTACCTCGGCGGGCAGCGTGGTTGCCGCCATGTACGCCAGCGGCAAATCAGGCGCTCAACTCCAACAGGTGGCCGAGACCATGGAGGAGGCGGCTTTCACGGATTGGACTTTGCCGTTGTTCAACCGAGGCATGCTCAAAGGTGAGGCCCTGGCCCGTTACATGAATGCCCAAGTGGGCGGACGTCTGATTGAAAACATGCCGATGCCCTTGGGTGTGGTGGCCACCGACCTTGGATCGGGTCTGGCCGTGTTGTTTCAGCGCGGCGACACCGGCACGGCAGTCAGGGCTTCGAGCGCGGTGCCCGCGGTGTTTCAACCGGTGCGGATTGGCGCACACGAATATGTGGACGGCGGACTTGTTTCCCCCGTTCCGGTTCGATACGCACGCCAAATGGGGGCAGACGTCGTCATTGCCGTGGACATATCAAGCCCCCCTGAAAACAATGCATCGACCGACACACTTCAAGTTTTGCTGCAAACCTTTGCCATCATGGGTAAAAGCATCAATACCTTTGAACTCAAAGGCGCTGAAGTGGTGGTTCGCCCCGTGTTAACGGGCATGAAAAGCGCAGATTTCTCGGTTCGGAAAAAGGCCATTGACGCCGGTCGAGCGGCCATGCTCGAAGCATTGCCGCAGTTGAAGTCGGCCATTCAATTGAAAAGCAATTGATGTGAATGCCCTGATTTTTAAAATTGCAGCATTAACTCATCGAAGTCAACACAATATCTGGAATATGTTAATATTAACTGGAAATATCCTTCAACTATGTCATTGAATGTGAACCGAGACCATGTCCAGCTATAAAGAACTCATTCAACAACGCGAAGCCCTTGAGCAGCAAATCGCCGCAGCACGCGTGCGTGAAACAGCAGATGCGATTGCCAAAGTGCGTGCGATGATTGATGAGTACCAACTCACTGCCAGC
>CAZHDP010000444.1:0-2937 GCA_964531605.1 uncultured Burkholderiaceae bacterium
CGCCTACAGCCACGACGAATTGGTCGCGCGTGACAAGACCAGCCTGGATATCTTCTGGCTCAAAGACGATGCCCTGGCCGACAGCGACAACCTGCCAGCGCCTGGCGTGATTGCCCAAGAAATCGTGGCCGATCTGGAGGCCGCATTGGCCCAGTTCAAGTTGATTGCGAGCGATTTGGGGGCAGACGTCGAGGTCTGACAGCGTGGTGAATGGCGCGGTGATTGGCGTAGCAGACGTCTGTCACGTCCGTGGCAAATCATCCGCGTTGCAACGGGGATACTCGCTCTGATACTTTGAACCCCAAAACACAAGGACTCAGCATGGACATTCACGACAAGGTTGCCATCATCACCGGCGGGGCCAGTGGCATCGGTACGGGCTTGGCCCATCGGTTTGCGGCCGAGGGGGCTGCAGGCATTGTGGTGGCCGATGTGAACCTTGCCCAAGCGCAAGCGGTGGCTGCCGAGATCAATGCAGGCCCTGGGGCAGGGAGCGAACGAGCCCTTGCCGTGCGGTGTGATGTGAGTGTCGAGGCCGACATCCAAGCGCTGGTCGCAGCGACCCGGGCGCGTTTTGGCCGGGTTGACATCTACATGTCCAACGCAGGTATTTTGGGCGGCAAGGGCGGGTTTGAGTTGGACGACCCGTTGTGGGACAAGATGTGGCAAATCCACGGCATGGCCCACGTGTGGGCCGCGCGTGCGGTGGTGCCTGAGATGGTGGCGCGGGGCAGTGGCTACTTTGTGGTCACGGCCTCAGCGGCAGGGCTGTTGTCGATTGTCGAGACCGCACCCTACGCGGTCACCAAGCATGCGGCGTTGGCCTTTGCGGAGTGGCTGCGCATCGCCTATGGTCGCCGTGGTGTGGCCGTGTCGTGCCTGTGCCCACAAGCGGTACAAACGGCCATGGTGCCCAAAGGGGGTGGTTCGGCCAGTGTAGACGGCATCTTGACCCCGGCGCAGGTGGCGCAAGAAGTGGTGAACGTGATGCGTGAGGAAACCTTCTTGGTGTTGCCACACCCCGAAGTGCTGCAATACTTCAGGGCCAAGGGCGCAGACTATGACCGTTGGCTGGGCGGCATGCAAAAGGTGTACATGAAGTCTTTGCAACCGTCTTGATGACCACAAACCTTTGCCAACTGGAGTCGCATTCATGCTGAACCACACCCTTGTTCGACGTACCGTTTTGGGCTTGGCGCTCTCGGCGCCCTTTTGGGCGGGTGCCCAAAGCAGTTATCCAAGCCGCCCCATTGTGATGGTGGTGCCGCAAACCGCGGGTGGCACCAACGACATCGTCGGCCGCATGGTCAGCCAAAAACTGGCCGAGGTGCTGGGTAACTCTGTGGCGGTCGAAAACCGCCCTGGTGCTGGCGGTAACATCGGCACCCAGGCGGTTGCCCGCGGTGCCAAAGACGGCTACACACTGTTGATGACCATCAGCAGCAGCCAGGCCATCAATCCCGCGCTGTACAAAAATGCGGGCTTTGACCCGGTCAAAGACTTCAAGCCCATCAGCCTGATTGGTGCGGTGCCCAATGTGCTGTTGGTCAACCCGAGCTTCCCGGCCAAATCAGTGGGCGAGCTGCTGGCCATGGCCAAAGCGGGCAAGGTGGACCAGTACCAGTACGCCTCTGCTGGCAATGGCACCCTCAACCACCTGCTGGGTGAAATGCTCAACAGCATGGCCGGCATCCAGTTGCAACACGTGCCCTACAAAGGCGTGGCCCCGGCGTTGAATGACGTCTTGGGTGGCCAGTTGCCGATGCTGTTTGCGAGCCTGCCGTCGTCGCTTGCCCACATCAAGGCGGGCAAACTGCGCGCCCTGGCCGTGAGCGGTGCGACCCGTTCGCCTGTGTTGGCCGATGTGCCTGCGTTGGCCGAGTCGGTGCCCGGCTACAACGGCACGCTGTGGATTGGGCTGTTTGCACCCGCAGGTGTGCCTGCGGACGTGCTGGCCAAGTTGCAAGACGGCATGGGCAAAGCGCTGGCCAGCAAAGATTTGCGTGACAAGCTGGAGCAGCAGGGTGTGGAGCTGGCCGCTCCTGCCGACAAGCCCATCACCCCAGACCAGTTTGCGGCGGTGTTGGCCGAGGACATCACCAAGTGGGCCCGGATCGTGAAGTCGTCCGGGGCATCGGTCGATTGATCAGACGACTGTCGATTTGGCTGTGCTTTTGGCGTCGTCTGCGAGCAGTGCCACCAAATCGCGAGCGAAAGACGGCAGGGCGTCCAGGCTGCGCACACAGACCAAATTGGCCCGAAAGGCCCAGGGGTCGGTCAGGGGCACACTTTGGATGTCCATGGTTTGGGTGTGTCGGCGCGCGGCCGATTCGGGCATGATGCCCACCCCCACGTGGGCCTCGATCATGCGGCAGGCCGCTTCAAAATTGCCCACCTGGATGCGCATGTGCAACTGTCGGTGCATGCGGTCGCACATCTGCCGCAAAAAGCCATGCAGTGCGCTGGTTTCGTTCAAGCCCACGTGGACCAAGTCCAGTGTTTTCTCGAAATCGATGTCAGCGCGTTTGGCCAAGGCATGGGTGCGGGCAACCACCAGCACCAGGCGGTCGTTGCGGTAGGGGATGACTTCGAGCTTTTCGGTGTTCACCGTGCCAGCCACGATGCCAATGTCGGTGTGGCCTTCGGTGATGGCATGCACGATGTCATGGCTCATGCGTTCGCGCAAGTCGATGTTGATGTCCGGGTGGGTTTGCAGGTAGCGGCCCAACACCGGGGGTAAAAACTCACACAGCGCCGTGGTGTTGGCAAAAATGCGCAGGTGGCCCTTGATGCCTTTGGCGTACTCTTGCATGTCGCCACGCATGTTTTCGATCTGGCCCAGCACGATGTGGGCATGCTGGACGAACGTGTGTCCAGACGGCGTCAAGGTCACGCCCTGGCTGCTGCGGTAAAACAGCTTGGCACCGATGCTCTCTT
>CAZHDP010000445.1:0-2937 GCA_964531605.1 uncultured Burkholderiaceae bacterium
GCATCACAACAGCAGAGCAGATTGCTGACCGTTTGACAGAAGTGGACGGCGTGATGGTCGGACGTGAGGCTTACCACAACCCCTGGAGCATGGCAGAGTGGGACGCTTTGTTTTGGGGATGTGAGCCCCAAGCGCGCAGTCGAGAGGCCGTTGAGGCTTCAATGGTGAAGTACATGGCGCAAGAGGCTCGCCTGCACGGCACCCCCTGGCACACCATTGCCCGCCACATGCTGGGTTTGCGCAATGGGTTGCCTGGCGCTCGTCGGTGGCGGCAGGTGTGGAGCGACCATCGGCTCCGGTCCGAGTCCCCGGAGCGCGTCATGCAGATTGCGCACGGAGAAGCTGTCGCCGCTTAGCGTTTGGCGTATTGCGTCTTGCCGAACAAGACTTCTCGTTCTTTTTCGGTGTGTACGGGTTTACGCAAGTCAGCCAATACCGTGACACCTTTTTGAACAGCAGGGCGGGCGCCTACGGTATCAAACCAGCGTTTCAAGTGAGGGTAGTCCGCCCAGTCCATGCCTTGGTTGGCCCAGTTTCTGAGCCAGGGGTAGATGGCAATGTCAGCGATGGAATACTGCCCTGTGGCGATGTATTTGCGCTGTGCCAATTGTTTGTCCATGACCCCGTAAAGTCGTTTGGCTTCGTTGGTGTAACGTTCCACAGCGTACGGGATTTTTTCAGGTGCGTAGAGTCTGAAATGGTGGTTTTGTCCCAGCATGGGCCCCAAGCCGCCCATTTGAAACATCAGCCACTGCAGCACATCGTACTTTTGTCGGTCTGATTTCGGCAAGAATTTCCCCGTTTTCGCCGCCAGGTAGAGCAAGATGGCACCACTCTCAAACAGCGAAATGGGCTTGCCTCCGGGACCGTCGGGGTCAACCAAAGCCGGAATTTTGTTGTTAGGGCTGATGTTCAGAAATTCGGGGTTGAATTGCTCGCCTTTGCCTATGTTGACGGGAATGGCCTCATAGTCCAGCTTGCATTCCTCAAGCATGATGTGAACTTTGTGTCCATTGGGCGTGGGCCATGAGAATACTTTGATGGTCATCAATGCACCTTTGTCTGGAATTGGTTGAATAATCCATTATCTGGGCAATGTTGAGAGTGGATGCTGATGTTTGATCGATTGAAAAGAATGTTTGGTGGGACCGGCGTCTCTGCCCCAGCGTCTGGTTTTTCCTCGCGTGACAGCGTGTTATTCGGTGATTGGGCCAAGTCTCAGGGCATGGCTTACACCGATGGTGCGCTCCTTCCGACCAAAGGGAGTTATCACAACCTGTTTCAGCTGGAGGGCACTGTTCGCCAGAAGCACTGGCGCATTGAGTGCGGTCCCCCAGGCAGAGATTTCATCCAAGGGCAAGAGTTGCGTGCCAGGGGCGAACTGGGCATTTTGGATTCAGTCTCGGTCGTGTTGATGAACCGACCTTTGAAAGGGGCCTTGGAAAAACGAGCCTATTCGCTGTACACCGATTCTTTGCAAACCGCGGTGGACCCCAAGCTGCCAGAAGAGATGCGTTGGCTGGCGATTTACCCTGAGGTCGGTTGGTCTGATGCCCCCAACTTGTTTTTTGACCGCTACGCCGTGCTCTCAGGCAAGCGCGAACATGCTGCAGCTTGGATCAAGGGCAGTTTGGCCCATGCGCTGATGAATTGGCCACCTTCGGGCCCTTCGTCGCAAGTGCCTTTTGTGATGATGCTTTTGAGGGGGCGTTGCTACCTGCGGATGCAGTTCACGGGCATGGACATGGCCACATTGCAGCACACCATCGCGTTGTATGTGACAGCCTGTGAATCTGCGCTTCAAAACGTCTCGCAGGATTTGTCTGGCGATCATGGCGTCTCGACATCATGAACAAAAAAAGCTGTGAGCCTTTCGGCATCACAGCTTTGGGGGTGAATGCCCGCGACGGCGGGCTTGGTTCACCAGCGTGCCTCAGCTTGCCCGAGCTTGTGCCAGCGCTGCATTGAAGGTGGCGCTGGGACGCATGACCGTCTTGCACTTTTCAGCATCAGCCAGGTAGTAGCCGCCGATGTCCACAGGCTTGCCCTGGACCGAAGCAAACTCCTCAACGATCTTTTGCTCTTGCTCGGTCAAGGTCTTGGCCAGGGGGGCAAACGCGGCTTGCAGGGCCAGGTCTTCCGTTTGTGCTGCCAGCGCTTGAGCCCAGTACATCGCCAGGTAGAACTGGCTGCCACGGTTGTCGAGCTGACCCGTTTTGGGGGATGGGTTCTTGTTGTTGTCCAACAATTTGCCAGTGGCCGCATCCAGGGTTTTGGCCAGCAACTTGGCTTTGTCGTTGTTGGTCTTGATGCCCAAATCTTCCAGTGAAACCGCCAGCGCCAAGAATTCACCCAGAGAGTCCCAACGCAGGTGATTTTCTTCAACCAACTGCTGGACATGCTTAGGCGCAGAACCACCAGCACCCGTTTCATACATGCCGCCACCAGCCATCAAGGGAACCACAGACAGCATCTTGGCTGAGGTGCCCAGTTCCATGATCGGGAACAAGTCGGTCAGGTAATCACGCAAGATGTTGCCTGTGGCGCTGATCGTGTCCTGGCCGCGGATGACGCGTTCCAGCGTGTAGCGCATGGCACGGACTTGGCTCATGATCTGGATGTCCAAACCATTGGTGTCGTGTTCGTGCAGGTACATCTTGACCTTGGTGATCAACTGGGCTTCGTGCGGGCGGTAGGCGTCGAGCCAGAACACCACTGGCATGCCAGAGTTGCGAGCGCGGGTGACAGCCAACTTCACCCAGTCACGGATCGCTGCATCTTTGACCTGGCACATGCGCCAGATGTCGCCAGCTTCGACGTTCTGCGAGAGCAGCACTTCACCGGTGTTGATGTCGGTGATGTTGGCCACACCATCTTCGGAAATTTCAAACGTCTTGTCGTGCGAGCCGTATTCTTCGGCTTGCTGGGCCATCAGGC
>CAZHDP010000446.1:0-2936 GCA_964531605.1 uncultured Burkholderiaceae bacterium
CAACTCACCCAAGCCAAGCTGGGCGAGATGGCGGCTTTGGTGGAGTCTGCCGCCTTGCTCACCTACCGTGCCGCCTGGATGCGCGACAGCGCCACCCACGTGCCGCAGTACACCCAGGCCGCAGCCATGGCCAAGATGACCGCCACCGAGAACGCACAGCGTGTGATTGACATGGCCTTGCAACTGCATGGCGGTTTGGGTGTGAAAGTGGGCACCAAGGTCGAGAGCCTGTACCGCGATATCCGCTCGCTGCGCATTTACGAAGGTGCCACCGAAGTGCAGCAGCTCATCATCGGCAAAGCCATGCTGGGGGCCGCCGGTCAATCGGTCATCTTCCGTTCGGAGTAAGCCATGTCTTCCATGCCCACATTCGCAGGTCTGGTCGTTGACCGCTATGTCAAAGACCGACTGCCCGCGCCCAACGCACAGCCCACGATGCTGTACGACTTGCCCGAGTTGGCCGCGCTGAAAGCGCGCCCACAGCTGAACTTGGTGCACGAGCTGCTGGACCGCGCCGTCAGCGACAAAGGGTTTGCTGACCTTCCGATGCTGCGCTCGCCCAACATCACGCTGACCTATGCGGACGTGAAAGACCGCGTGGACCGCATCGCCCAGGTCTTGGTTGAGGACTTGGGGCTCAAGCCGGGCCAGCGCGTGCTGCTGCGCGGGGGCAATTCCATCGGCATGGCCCTGGCTTGGCTGGCCGTGGTCAAGGCCGGTTTGATCGCTGTGGCGACCATGCCGCTGCTGCGCGCCAAAGAGCTGGGCGACATCATCGACAAAGCGCAACCCGTGGCGGCCCTGTGTGAAGGCAAGTTGCTGGACGAACTGCAAACCGCCCAGCGCGAACACCCGGTGTTGCAGCGCATCGTGCCGTTCAACCAGATGAATGAGCCGGGTTCGATGGCCGTGCTGTCGGCGCAGAAAGACGGGCAGTTTGAGGCGGTCGCCACTGCGGCCGATGACATCGCCATGATGGCCTTCACCTCGGGCACCACCGGCAAACCCAAAGCCGTGGTGCACAGCCACCTGGACGTGTTGGCCTGTTGCGAAACCTGGCCGCGCCACGTGCTGCAAGCCAACAGCAGCGATGTGGTGATGGGCTCACCCCCGTTGGCGTTCACCTTTGGCTTGGGCGGCTTGTTGATCTTCCCGATGTGGGCGGGGGCATCGGTGTACTTCCCCGACATCGCCTACACCCCTGAGGGCATGGCGCGGCTCTACAGCGAAGTGGGTGCCACCATTTGCTATACCGCGCCCACGTTTTACCGCCAGATGGCGCCGTTCATGAAGCAATACCCTTCGCCGACCTTGCGCATCTGCGTGAGTGCGGGTGAAGCGCTGCCAGACGCCACGCGCCAACTCTGGAAAGACGCGACCGGCATCGAAATGCTTGACGGCATCGGTGCGACCGAGATGTTCCATATTTTTGTGTCTGCTGCAGGCCAGGACGTGCGGCGCGGTGCCATTGGCAAAGTGGTGCCGGGCTACATCGCCAAGGTGGTCGACGATGAAGGCCGTGAAGTGCCGCGTGGCACGGTGGGCAAATTGGCGGTTCGTGGCCCCTCGGGCTGCCGCTACATGGACGACCCGCGACAAGCCCATTACGTCAAAGACGGCTGGAATTACCCCGGCGATGCGTTCTACCAAGACGAGGACGGTTACCTGTTCTACCAGTCCCGCGCCGACGACATGATCATCACGTCCGGCTACAACGTCGGTGGCCCCGAGGTGGAAGATTGCCTGCTGCAACACCCGGTGGTCGCCGAATGTGGCGTGATCGGTCTGCCTGACGACGAGCGCGGCATGATCGTGAAAGCCTTTGTGGTGCTCAAGCCCGGACACGCCGAAGACGCTGCGATGGTCAAGACCTTGCAAGACCACGTGAAGGCGTCCATCGCGCCCTACAAATACCCGCGCGAGATTCAGTTTGTGGCAACGCTGCCGCGCACCGAAACCGGTAAGCTGCAACGCTTCCGCTTGAAACAACAGTGAGTGAACCATGAAACACCTGCAACCGCCCGGATGGGCCGCTCCCAAAGGCTATGCCAATGGCATTGCTGCCCAAGGAACCTTGGTCTTCGTGGGTGGCCAGATCGGTTGGAATGCCGCCCAGCAGTTCGAGACCGATGACTTCATCGCCCAAACCGAGCAAGCCTTGCGCAACGTGCACGCTGTGCTGGCCGAAGCGGGCGCTGGGCCCGAGCACATGGTGCGCATGACTTGGTATGTGGTCGACCGCGTCGAGTACAACGCCCGATTGAAAGAACTCGGCGGCGCCTACCGTGCGGTGATGGGGCGCAACTTCCCGGCCATGACCTGTGTGGAAGTGTCGGGTCTGATGGAGGCCCGCGCCAAGGTGGAGATTGAGGTGACCGCGGTGGTGCCCTGAACCGCCGCGCGTCTGCAGGGGCGGTGGATTTATGATCGACCTACCCTCATCACCTTGGAGTTGTTGACCATGCCCACGTACCACATTGAAATGCTCGAAGGCCGGACCATCGAGCAGAAAAAAAAGCTTGTTGAAGAGATCACCCGCGTCACGGTCGAAGTGTTGGGCAGCTCGCCTGATGCCGTGGACATCTTGATCACCGACGTGAAGCGGGAAAACTGGGCTACGGGCGGCAAGCTGTGGTCTGAGCCCCGCGGTTGAGGCGCACCGTTTGAACGACAGTCTGGCCGCACTGCAGGCGCGCTACGGTCCGCGTTACCGGTGGCTGTTGTTGCTGTCGGTGATGATCGGCACCATGGCGTCGATCATGTCATCCACCGTGGTGAACGTGGCCATCCCTGACATGAGCCGCCATTTCACACTGGGGCAAGAGCGCGCGCAGTGGGTGTCTTCTGGGTTCATGGTGGCCACCACCGTGGCCATGTTGACCACACCTTGGCTGCTGGGGCGTTATGGTTATCGCCGCACCTACATGGGCACGATG
>CAZHDP010000447.1:0-2931 GCA_964531605.1 uncultured Burkholderiaceae bacterium
GGTTGGGAAAGAATATCCCGATGTGGCACTTGACCACATGTATGTCGATAACGCCGCCATGCAGCTGGTCAAGGCGCCCAAGAAGTTTGACGTTGTCGTGACGGGCAACATGTTCGGGGACATCCTCAGCGACGAAGCGGCGATGTTGACGGGCTCCATCGGCATGCTTCCCTCTGCAAGCTTGAACAGCAGCAACCAAGGCCTGTACGAACCCAGCCATGGCAGCGCGCCAGACATCGCAGGTCAAGGCATCGCCAATCCATTGGCTACAATATTGTCTGCTGCCATGATGTTACGTTTCTCTCTCAACCAAGCTGCCGCTGCGGACCGCATTGAATCCGCAGTGAAAGACGTGCTCGCGTCTGGCCTGAGAACGGCTGACATCTACGCTGAAGGCACCCGCAAGGTGGGCACCCGTGAAATGGGTGACGCTGTCGTGGCTGCCATTACCAAGAAAACAACCAAGGGCTGAACAGTCCCGGTTCGTCACGCGCCCTCCCTGGCCACGACGAGCCAGGGAAACAAAGTTTTAATTCAACTGAAAGGGCAATGTGATGAAGGTCGGTAATCTCGTAGGTTTGGTGGGCTGGCGCGGCATGGTCGGCTCGGTGTTGATGGACCGCATGCAAGCTGAGGGAGACTTTGGCTTGATTGAGCCCGTGTTCTTCTCCACCTCTAATGCCGGAGGTAAAGCGCCCTCCATGGCCAAGAATGAGACCACGCTGAAAGACGCGCATGACATTGCGGCCTTGGCCAAATGTGACATCATTCTGACGGCCCAAGGGGGGGACTACACCACCGAGATTTACCCCAAGCTCCGCGCTGCCGGCTGGCAAGGGCACTGGATTGATGCGGCATCGACGTTGCGCATGAAAGACGATGCCATCATCGTGTTGGATCCTGTCAACATGCCTGTGATCAAGCAATCCCTGCAAAACGGCGGCAAAAACTGGATCGGTGGCAACTGCACGGTCAGTTGCATGCTGATGGGGGTAGGTGCGCTCTACAAAGCAGGCCTGGTCGAATGGATGACCAGCATGACCTACCAGGCAGCATCAGGTGGTGGTGCGCAGCACATGCGCGAATTGTTGACGCAATTTGGCACCCTCAACGCTGAAGTTCGTGCACTGTTGGACGATCCAAAATCAGCCATTCTTGAAATTGACCGCAAAGTGCTTGCCAAACAGCAGTCGCTCAGCGGCGATGAGACAGCCAACTTTGGCGTTCCACTGGGAGGTTCGCTGATCCCATGGATCGACAAAGACCTGGGAGACGGATCCAGCCGCGAGGAATGGAAAGGCGGCGCTGAGACCAACAAAATCCTAGGTCAAGGTGCAGCCTTTGGCACTGCAGCAACACCTGTCGATGGGTTCTGTGTGAGGATTGGCGCCATGCGTTGCCACAGCCAAGCACTGACATTCAAGCTGAAAAAAGACGTCCCGTTGGCAGACATCGAGGCCATGATTGCGCAGGACAACGCGTGGGTCAAAGTCATTCCCAACACCCGCGAAGCAACCATCAAAGACCTGACACCTGTAGCCGTCACAGGCACGATGACCATACCTGTGGGCCGCTTGCGCAAACTGGCCATGGGACCGGAATACCTGGGCGCATTCACGGTCGGAGACCAATTGCTGTGGGGTGCCGCTGAGCCACTGCGACGCATGTTGCGCATTCTTTTGGAAGCCTGATCCGTTGTGATGAACGGCAAAACGACCTCGTTTTGCCGTTGTCTTTGGACAACATCCAAGCGGATAAGCTGAACCTGAATATGCCCCTTGGACATTAAGCGGTTTGTTAGCTTGTCAGCCTAACGCATTGATGCTATTGTGCATTTCAGATTTGACCATTGACAGCTCCGGTCTGCGAGATGACAGAAAAACCGCCTGAAGACCGTACTGGGGAGACCACGAACATCATGATACCGAGGCTTAAAGGAAAACACACCCTCTTTCAACTCTCACGCATGGCGGCCTTGGTCACCTGCATGGGCATGCTGGGTGCTGACGCCTATGCCTTGGCTTTGGGTCGTATCGCTGTGTTGTCAGCCCTTGGTGAGCCGCTGAGAGCCGAAATCGACATTCCGGACATCAATCCAGAAGAAGCCAGCAGTCTGCGCACCAGTGTTGGCAGCATAGATGCGTTCAAGCGTGCGGGTTTGGAGTTCAACCCCTTGTTGTCAAACGTGAGGGTCACTCTCCAACGGCGACCAGATGGGCGGTCTTACCTGCAACTGACGGGGGAGCGGGCGATCAACGAACCCTACTTGGATTTGGTGGTTGAAGCCAATTGGGCAGCAGGTCGATTGGTTCGTGATTACACGATGCTGTTTGATCCGCCGAACACCAGAGCAGCAACGGCACCGGTTCAAGTGAATCCCACGCAGACTGCACCGGCAGTGTCTGTTGATGCGCGTCAGCCGGTGCGTCCTGTTGCTCCAGCTGTTGCTCCAGCTCTTGCGCCAGCGGCTACGGCCAGACCACCAGCCGCCAGTCGCCAACCTGCGCAGCGCACAGAGGCAACCAGCAAGACGCCATCCTCAGCCAAAGAGGCATCCGCTGGATCGGATGTTCAACAGGTCAAAGTCCGTGCGGGAGACACGGCCAGCAAAATTGCGGCGGCGGTCAAACCATCGTCGATCTCGTTGGATCAAATGTTGGTGGCCTTGTTGCGGGCCAACCCAGATGCCTTTGGCGCGGGCAATGTGAACCGACTCAAAGCCGGTGCAGTTCTGACGGTGCCAACGACAGAGGCGGCGCAGGGCACGTCGGTCACCGAAGCCAGTCAGATCATCGTGGCACAAAGCCGTGATTTCAATGATTTCAGAAGAAAGCTTGCAGAAGGCACTCGGCTGACACAGGCTGAAGCCTCCAAAAGGGAATCCAAAGGGGTCGTGCAGGCCAACCTGGAAGAAAAGAAGCCGGGAGCCAC
>CAZHDP010000448.1:0-2929 GCA_964531605.1 uncultured Burkholderiaceae bacterium
TGTACCGATCCCCGTCACAAGCAGCGTCAAGGCTGATATTTAGTTTAGAGGACGAACATGGCACGTATTGCTGGCATTAACATTCCGCCGCATCAGCACGCTGAGATTGGCCTGACCGCTATTTTTGGCATTGGTCGCACCCGCGCTCGCAAGATTTGTGAAGCCACCGGTATTGCCTATTCCAAGAAGGTCAAAGACCTGACTGATGGCGATCTGGAAAAACTGCGCGATGAAATCGCAAAGTTCACGATTGAAGGTGATTTGCGTCGTGAAACGACGATGAACATCAAGCGTTTGATGGACATTGGTTGCTACCGCGGTTTCCGTCACCGTCGTGGTTTGCCAATGCGCGGTCAGCGCACGCGCACCAATGCCCGCACCCGTAAGGGACCGCGCAAGGCAGCAGCGGCATTGAAGAAATAAAAGGACAGTAGACCATCATGGCAAAAGCTCCATCGAATAACGCCGCACAACGCGTGCGTAAAAAAGTTCGTAAGAATGTTGCAGATGGCGTTGCACACGTGCACGCATCCTTCAACAACACGATCATCACCATCACTGACCGTCAAGGCAATGCTTTGTCCTGGGCGTCTTCTGGTGGTCAAGGTTTCAAAGGTTCGCGCAAGTCCACGCCTTTCGCTGCACAGGTAGCGTCTGAAGTCGCTGGCCGCGCCGCCATGGAACAAGGCATCAAAAATCTGGACGTCGAGATCAAAGGCCCCGGCCCTGGTCGCGAATCTTCGGTCCGTGCGCTTGGCGCACTCGGCATTCGGATCACCTCTATTGCTGACGTGACCCCCGTTCCTCACAACGGTTGCCGTCCTCAAAAGCGTCGTCGTATCTGACGCCATTGTGTTGCTCTGGCAGGGAATGTTGATTCCCTGCTAGAATCTTTGGTTTTCCCCTCTAAGCCCACCGCCATTCACACACTGTGGATGGCTCCTGCATTTTTGCAGCAGATGATTAAAAGGAAGTTCACGTGGCACGCTATCTCGGCCCCAAGGCCAAACTCTCCCGCCGTGAAGGCACAGACCTGTTCTTGAAGAGCGCTCGCCGCTCTATCAGCGACAAGGCTAAATTTGATTCCAAGCCCGGTCAGCATGGCCGCACTTCAGGCGCACGTACGTCTGATTTTGGCTTGCAATTGCGTGAAAAGCAAAAAGTCAAGCGCATGTATGGCGTTTTGGAACGCCAGTTCCGCCGCTATTTCGAAGAAGCTGACCGCCGCAAGGGCAACACCGGCGCGAACTTGTTGTTCATCCTGGAATCCCGTTTGGACAACGTTGTCTATCGCATGGGTTTCGGTTCCACCCGCGCAGAAGCACGTCAGTTGGTGTCCCACAAAGCCATCACGGTCAATGGTCAGTCCGTCAACATCCCTTCCTACATGGTCAAGACGGGTGATGTGATTGCCGTGCGTGAAAAATCCAAAAAGCAAGGTCGGGTGACCGAAGCTTTGCAATTGGCTCAGCAAGTCGGCATCCCCGCTTGGGTCGAAGTCAATGCAGACAAGGCAGAAGGCGTCTTCAAGAAGGTGCCTGACCGTGACGAGTTTGCCTCTGACATCAATGAGTCGCTGATTGTCGAGTTGTACTCACGTTAATTCAGCTGCTTTTCGTTTGATTGAATCCGTATCGACATTGCCGCGCACGCTTTGTCGATACTCCACCAGCCTTACCGGTGTAACGAGCCGGGGGTATTGACAGGAAGCTTGCATGCAAACCAATTTGCTGAAACCCAAAGCCATCAACGTTGAGCACGTGGCCACCAACCGTGCCAAAGTGACGCTGGAGCCGTTTGAACGTGGGTACGGCCACACGCTGGGCAATGCGTTGCGCCGGGTGTTGTTGTCATCGATGGTCGGTCATGCTGCAACGGAAGTGACCATCGCAGGTGTGCTGCATGAATACTCTTCGATCGACGGTGTACAAGAAGACGTGGTCAACATCTTGTTGAACCTCAAAGGGGTTGTGTTCAAGTTGCACAACCGCGATGAAGTCACCTTGAGCCTTCGCAAAGACGGTGAAGGTGTTGTCACTGCAGCTGACATCCAAACACCTCATGATGTGGAAATCATCAACCCTGATCACGTGATTGCACATTTGTCCCAAGGCGGCAAATTGGACATGCAAATCAAGGTCGAAAAGGGTCGTGGTTATGTGCCTGGCACGATGCGCCGTTATGCCGACGAGCCGACCAAGTCGATTGGTCGCATTGTTTTGGACGCCTCTTTCTCCCCCGTCAAGCGTGTGAGCTACACGGTGGAAAGCGCACGTGTCGAACAGCGTACCGACCTCGACAAACTGGTCATGGAAATCGAGACCAATGGTGCAGTCACGGCTGAAGATGCTGTGCGCGCATCAGCCAAAATTTTGGTTGAACAATTGGCAGTGTTTGCGCAGCTCGAAGGCAGTGAATTGGCCGCCTTTGATGCGCCGGCACCTCGAGGTAATGCCCAATTCGATCCTATTTTGCTGCGTCCTGTGGATGAGTTGGAATTGACGGTTCGCTCTGCAAATTGTCTGAAGGCCGAAAACATCTATTACATAGGTGATCTGATCCAGCGCTCCGAAAATGAATTGCTCAAAACGCCGAATTTGGGTCGCAAATCTTTGAATGAGATCAAAGAAGTGTTGGCTTCGCGCGGTTTGACATTGGGCATGAAGTTGGACAGCTGGCCACCTGTTGGTCTCGACAAGCGTTAATGTTTTAAAAATCGCCTGCACCCTGTGTGCAGGCAAGTGCAACAGGTGGTACCTGATCCGGCCACCTGCTTAATAAAGAAAGGAAAGCACTATGCGTCATGGACACGGCCTTCGTAAATTGAACCGCACCAGCGAGCACCGCCTCGCCATGCTGCGTAACATGATGAATTCGCTCATCGAGCACGAAGTCATCAAAACCACATTGCCCAAGGCCAAGGAATTGC
>CAZHDP010000449.1:0-2926 GCA_964531605.1 uncultured Burkholderiaceae bacterium
CGAGTGGCTGGACCAAAAAGACGGCGATGGCGTTCCCATGCGTGAAGCCATGCAAAACGCCGGCTTGTGCATCGATGACATCCCCAAACTGCAGCGCAATCCAGCGGATTACCTGGGCTTTGTAGAGGTCCACATTGAGCAAGGCCCCGTGCTGAACGAACTCGACTTGCCGCTGGGGATCGTGACGTCCATCAACGGCAGCGTGCGTTACCAGTGCGATGTGATCGGCACCGCAAGCCACGCGGGCACCACCCCCATGGACCGACGTAACGATGCAGCGATGGCGGTGGCGGAGCTGGGTTTGTACATGGAACAACGCGCACGCCAAGATGGTGACTCCGTCGCCACCATCGGCATGCTGCAGGTGCCCAATGGCTCCATCAACGTGGTGCCGGGGCGTTGTCTGTTTTCCATCGACCTGCGCGCACCCAGCAATGCCCAACGGGATGCGTTGGAGCAAGACGTCTTGAAGCAACTCGCGGGCATTGCGGCACGACGCGGCGTACGCTACACCCTGGAAGAGACCATGCGCGCGTCTGCCGCGCCCAGCCACCCGGAATGGCAAGGGCGCTGGGAGGCTGCGGTCAACGATCTGGGCGTACCGCTGTACCGCATGCCCAGCGGCGCAGGCCATGACGCCATGAAGCTGCACGAAATCATGCCCCAAGCCATGCTGTTTGTGCGCGGTCAAAACTCAGGCATCAGCCACAACCCTCTCGAATCCACCACCAGCGATGACATGCAACTGGCGGTCGACGCGTTCTCTCACCTGCTCGCCAACTTGGCGGCTTGACTGGAATAACCACATCATGAGCACCACTTTGCACACCACTTACGACCAACTCGACGCCTGGATCGACGCCCACTTTGACGAGCAAGTTCGATTTTTGCAAGCCTTGATCCAAGTCCCGACCGACACCCCTCCGGGCAACAACACGCCCCACGCGCTGCGCGCTGCTGAACTGATTGAGGCCATGGGCATTCAGGTTGAACAACACGAAGTACCCGAAGCGCTGGTCAAGGCTGCAGGTCTGGAGACCATCACCAACCTGATCGCTCGCCGCCACTACGGGCAGGGGGGGCGCACCATCGCTATGAACGCCCATGGTGACGTGGTCCCGCCTGGCGAGGGTTGGACCAAAGCCCCTTACGGCGGTGAAATTGAGAACGGCAAGATCTACGGCCGTGCCTCCGCTGTCAGCAAATGCGACTTCTCCACCTTCACTTTCGCCACCCGGGCGTTGGAAGCGGTGGCCAAGCCACAAAAGGGTGGCATCGAACTGGTCTTCACCTACGACGAAGAATTCGGTGGCGAGGTCGGCCCAGGCTGGCTGTTGGGCAAAGGCCTGCTCAAACCCGACCTGATGATCGCTGCAGGCTTCAGCTACCAGGTGGTCACGGCACACAACGGGTGCTTGCAAATGGAAGTGACGGTGCACGGCAAGATGGCACATGCCGCCATTCCCGACAGCGGCATCGACGCCATGCAGGGGGCAACGGCGATCTTGAACGCTTTGTACGCGCAAAACGCGTTGTACAAGCAAATCAGTTCCAAAGTGGAAGGCATCACGCACCCCTACCTGAACGTAGGGCAAGTGAATGGCGGCACCAACACGAACGTGATTCCGGGCAAAGTGGTGATCAAACTGGACCGCAGAATGATCCCCGAAGAAAACCCCGCCGATGTCGAGGCGAACATCCGTCAGGTGATTGCCGATGCCGTGAGCGCCTTCAACCAAGGGCGCAGCGACGAAGGCATCCACGTGGACATCAAGCGTTTGTTGCTGGCCAAAGCCCTCACCCCGCTGCCAGGCAACAAGCCTCTGGTGGAGTCGGTGCAGCGCAATGCCAGCGCGGTGTTTGGCGAGGCCATCCCAGCCTGCGGCACACCGCTCTATACCGACGTGCGTTTGTTTGGCGAAGCAGGCATTCCCGGCATCATTTACGGGGCGGGTCCACGCACGGTGCTGGAGTCGCACGCCAAACGCGCCGATGAGCGTCTGGACCTGGAAGACCTGCGCCGCGCGACCAAAGTCATTGCACGCAGCCTGCACGACTTGCTGAGCTGAGCTGAGCTGAGACAGACAGGCCTGGGCAGGTATGCCCTGCCCAGACTTATCGGGTTTTCACTGTCTTTGTTTTCTTATAAATTGTATACAGTTTGGCGTACAAACTGGTAGACGATCCATGGTCTGCCAGTGAACCCTTTCAACTGGAGAACCTGATGTCAAGTGCTGACACCCACCCCGTCGACGAACAACTCCCCAGCGGCAAGCTTGCCGCACTGGGCCTGCAACACGTGCTGGTGATGTACGCCGGCGCAGTGGCCGTGCCGCTGATCGTAGGCCGTGCACTCAAACTCAGCCCCGAGCAAGTCGCGATGCTGATTTCAGCCGATCTGTTTTGTTGCGGCATCGTGACGCTGATCCAGTCACTGGGGGCAACCCAGTGGTTTGGCATCAAACTGCCCGTGATGATGGGGGTGACGTTCGCCTCGGTGGCCCCCATGGTGGCCATGGCCAACAGCAACCCAGGCACACAAGGCGCTGGCCTTATTTTTGGCGCCATCATCGGCGCGGGCGTCATCTCCATCTTGATCGCGCCGGTGGTCAGTCGCATGCTGCGGTTCTTTCCGCCCGTGGTCACCGGCACCATCATCGCGGTGATCGGCGTGAGCTTGATGCGCATCGGCATCAACTGGATTTTCGGCAACCCGTTTGGCCCCACAGCGCCCAACATCGTGAACCCTGAGCATGCCCAATGGCTGGACGCTGTCAAAGCCCTGTCCGCATCGGGCACCGTGCCCGAAATGCCCAAGGGTCTGGCCTTGGTGGGCAGTGTGCCCAACCCCAAATACGCCCAAATGGCACACATCGGTATCGCTGCCGTCGTGCTGGCGTCCATTTTGCTGATTGCCAAATACGCC
>CAZHDP010000450.1:0-2920 GCA_964531605.1 uncultured Burkholderiaceae bacterium
CGGCAGCACCATTGACCTGCTGCGCTACAAAGAGGCAGACATTGCCCAACTCGGCATCGGTAGAAAATTTCAAAAGCCCACCGTCTTTGAACACTTGACCGTGTTTGAAAACCTGGAACTGGCGCTGAAAACCGATAAACGTGTCCTGCCCAGCATGCGCTTCAAACTCGATTCCGCCCAAAGGGATCGATTGGCCGACATCCTGCACACCATCCATTTGGCCGACCGTGTCATACGGCAGGCGGGCAATCTCAGTCATGGGCAAAAACAATGGCTGGAAATCGGCATGCTGCTGATGCAAGACCCGAAACTCTTGCTGCTTGATGAGCCCGTGGCTGGCATGACCGACGAGGAAACGGCACGCACAGCAGAGCTCTTTTTGACCCTCAAAGGCAAGCATTCCCTCATGGTGGTCGAGCATGACATGAGCTTCATTCGAACCATCAGCGACATCGTCACAGTGCTTTGTGATGGTTCAGTGCTGGCGCAAGGCACGCTGGACCAAGTTCAATCAGACGAGCGTGTGATCGAGGTATACCTTGGTCGCTAAGCTGCACATCACTTCCCGACATCTCCGGAATATCCCATGCTGAACGTCAAAGACATCCATCAGTATTACGGCGGGTCTCACATCCTCAGGGGCGTGAACCTTCGCGCTGAACTCGGCAAAATCACGGTGTTGCTGGGGCGCAATGGGGTCGGTAAGACCACCTTGCTCAAGTCGCTGATGGGTTTGGTGCCCATCAAGACGGGGTCTGTTGAATTAGATGGTCGAGCCATTCAGACTGCAACCCCTTACGAGCGCGCACGCGCAGGAATAGGCTTCGTGCCTCAAGGGCGTGAGATTTTTGCCAGATTGACAGTCGAGGAAAACCTCCGCATGGGCTTGGCCTACAAGCCAGCCAGTACGCCCATTCCTGCAGAGCTGTATGAGTTGTTTCCCGTGCTCAAGCAGATGCTGCATCGGCGTGGTGGCGACCTGTCGGGTGGGCAGCAACAGCAGTTGGCCATTGCCCGGGCGCTGGCAGCGGGCCCTAAATTGCTCATCCTTGATGAGCCAACAGAGGGCATACAGCCCAGCATCATCAAGGACATTGGGCGTGTCATCCGCATGCTGGCCGACCGGGGCAGCATGGCCATCGTGTTGTGTGAGCAGTACTACGATTTTGCCCAAGAGCTGGCAGACGATTACCTCGTGATGGAGCGTGGTGAAGTCATTGCCCATGGGCCTGGGGCGGAAATGGAATCCAAAGGCATCCGGCAACTGGTGGCGATTTAAAGGGCCTGTCAGGGGTATTGGTTTGCCCCTCGGGTTATCCTTCACGGATGGTCCGAACTGCTTCGCTGTCAAACAAATTGATCCGCATCGGTGCGTTGATGCTGGTGATCGCGCTGGCTTCGATCGGGCTCACCCTCTGGGTGACCTGGAAGCTGGAGGGCGGTGCGGCAGCCGTTAACGAAGCCGGACGCATGCGCATGCAGACCTGGCGACTGACCAGCGCTATCCAGGCCAACTTGCCGCGCAGTGAGCTAGAGGTCCTGGTGAGCGAGTTTGACGCCAGTTTTTCGGTGCTGAAATCAGGAGATCCTGCTCGCCCTCTGTTCGTCCCGAGCGACGATGAGGTAGATCAGCGCTTTGCTGTCGTCGAGTCGCTGTGGGCTGAGCAACGGCAACATTGGCTGACTGTCCCTGCGCTTTCGCCTGCCAGAACGATGGTGGCAGCGGCACAGTTTGTGGTGGCCATCGACGGCCTGGTATTGGCCATTGAGCAACAGCTGTCTCGTTTGACCGCCATTCTGAACCTGTTCCAGTTTGTCATGATGGCCTTGGCCATCGGTGGTGCTGTGGTGATGCTGTACACCGG
Source organism: uncultured Burkholderiaceae bacterium (assembly GCA_964531605.1). Classification (GTDB taxonomy): domain Bacteria; phylum Pseudomonadota; class Gammaproteobacteria; order Burkholderiales; family Burkholderiaceae_C; genus Defluviibacillus. The sequence goes on from CAZHDP010000450.1 coordinate 1,866, forward strand.
TTACCAATACGTGATCAACCCTCTGGAGCAGCTCCGTCAGGGCTTGCGCTTGCTTGAAACCGGTGCCTTTTCAACACGCGTGGATGTTGATACCCAGGACGAATTCGGTCAAGTGGCTTCCGGATTTAACCGCATGGCCGCAACCCTGCAGACGCTTTATGCCGACTTGGAGTCGCAGGTCAAAGCGAAAACCCAGCGCATCGAGGCACAAAACGCCCGCCTTCAGGCGCTGTACGAAGTCAGTGCTTTTTTGGCCCAAGCCCATACGATCGACGAGCTCGCGCGAGGGTTCTCACATCGCGTGCGGCAAGTCATGTCGGGGGATGCGGCAACGGTTCGCTGGTTGGACGAGGGCAATCAGCGTTACCTGATGTTGGCTTCGGACAACTTTCCAAAGACCATGCTTGATGAGGAGCGAAGCCTGCTGGCTGGGGCTTGCAGCTGCGGCGATCTGAAGGCAGACGCGCGCATACGCGTGATACCCATCATCAGCCACGACCAAGAGCCTGTGCGCCACTGTGCCAAGGTCGGGTATGAGTCGGTGGTCAGCGTCCCAATCCGATTGCAGCAACGGATTTTGGGTGAATTCAATCTGTTTTTTCGTCGTCCCGTGACGTTGACAGCTGAAGAAAGCGAATTATTGGATGCCCTTGCCAGCCATCTCGCCAGTGCCTTGGAAGGTTTGCGCGCCGATGCTTTGGAGCGCGAGGCTGCGGTTGGCGAAGAGCGGGCTTTGCTGGCCAGAGAGTTGCACGACTCGATCGCCCAGTCACTCGCCTTTTTGAAAATTCAGGCCCAGTTGCTGCGAACAGCGATACAGCGAGGGCAACAAGACCAAGTGAACACCGTCCTTGACGAATTGGACACCGGTCTGAGAGAGAGCATTGGTGATGTCCGGGAGTTGTTGCTGCATTTTCGAACAAGAACAAACACCGATGACATTGAACAAGCCTTGCAGACCACGGTTCAAAAATTCCAGCAGCAAACTGGCATTCCCTCTCACCTGCAAGTCCATGGGGATGGGCTTCCCCTCCCGCCCGACGTGCAAGTGCAAG
>CAZHDP010000451.1:0-2918 GCA_964531605.1 uncultured Burkholderiaceae bacterium
GATTTGAAAGCCGCGTTGTTGCTGGCCAAACGCGTGGCGTTTTCAGACCCAGCGCGCGGAGCCACCGTGGGCACCCATTTTTTGAAGGTGCTGGAGCAACTCCAGATCCGCGATGAAGTGCTGGCCAAATCGGTCAAGGCGCGCGATGGCATTGAAACCATGAAATGGGTGATGTCCGGTGATGTTGACCTTGGCATCACACAGGTGAGCGAAATTGTGCAAACGGCCCCCCACACCTTGCTGGGGCCTTTTCCCGTGTCGGTCGAACTGGCCACCCGCTACGACCTCTGGTTCGCCGATGACAGCAGCCCTGCCGTGAAAGACTTGGCCATGGCGTTCACCACCGCGTCAGCGCGTGCGGCCATGGCCCGCCATGGTCTGCGCGCGCCTTAGTTCAAACGCCCCGCGAGATTGCCGCTGCTTTGATCATGTCGGCAGCTTTTTCGGCAATCATGATGGTGGGGGCGTTGGTGTTGCCGCTCACCACCTCGGGCATGATGGACGCGTCCACCACGCGCAGGCCAAACATGCCTTTGACTTTCAGTTGGGCGTCGACCACGTCCATCGGGCCGGTGCCCATGCGGCAGGTGCCCACAGGGTGGTAAACCGTGTCGGCATGGTCGCGGATGAAGTTTTCGATGTCCTGATCGGATTGGGCTTTGGCCGATGCCGCAGCCTCGCCCATGCCTTGGCTGATCAGTGCAGGTTGTTGCAGGATGTGGCGCATCGCCTTGAAGCCCCGCACCATGCGCGCCATGTCGTCTGGATCGCCAAAAAAGTTCGGGTCAATTTGAGGCGCTGCCATCGGGTCTTTGCTGGCGAGCTTCACCGTGCCGCGGCTCTTGGGTCGCAACACGCACACGTGACACGACACACCATGCCCCAGCAGGGTTTTGCGACCATGGTCCGCCAGCTTGGCGATGACGAAGTGCAGTTGCAGATCGGGCCGCTTCTCACCGGGGTCTGATTTGATGAAGCCGCCTGCTTCGGCAAAGTTGGTGGTCAACATGCCTGTGCGGTGTGAGCGCCATTCAAAGATGCCCCGAATGGCGCGCACGATGCCGCTGAGCGAGATGCCAAACAGGTCTTTTTGCGTGGGCGCGTTCATCACCTGAACTACGTCGGGGTGGTCGTGCAGGTTTTGCCCGACGCCCGGCAGGTCGTGCTGCACGGCAATGCCCATTTCCAGCAAGTGATCTTTGGGCCCAATGCCGGACAGCATCAGGATTTGAGGGGATTGGAAAGCGCCGGCGCACAGCAGCACCTCTTTGCTGGCTTTGAGCTGCTTGATTTCACCGCCTTGCGCGTACTCCACGCCCACCGCGCGCTTGCCTTGCAAGAGGATGCGTGTGGTGTGAGCCCCGGTGATCACCTGCAGGTTGGGTCGGCCCAGGTGAGGGGTGAGGTAGGCCTTGGCTGCGCTGTGGCGCTCACCGTTTTTGTGGGTCACTTGGTAAACGCCCACACCCTCTTGCTGCGCGCCATTGAAATCATCGTTGCGTGCATGACCCGCCTGTTGTCCCGCTTGCACAAACACCGGGCCAAAACGGTTGGGGCTGCGCAGGTCCATCACATTGAGTGGGCCGCCTGTGCCATGAAAGGCATCTGCCCCTCGCTCGTTGTGTTCTGCCCGTTTGAAGTAGGGCAACACATCGTCGTAGCCCCAGCCTTCGTTGCCCTCTGCGGCCCATTGGTCATAGTCTTCGCGTTGGCCGCGGATGTACACCATGGCATTGACCGAGCTGGAGCCGCCCAGCACCTTGCCCCTTGGTTGGTAGCCCAAGCGACCATGCAGTCCCGCTTGGGGAACGGTGTCAAAGCGCCAGTTGATGCCTTTGGCCTTGGACATCAAGGCGAGCCCTGCCGGGCAGTGGATCAATGCGCTGGTGTCGGTTTCACCAGCTTCAAGCAGAGCGACCTTGACCTTGGGGTCCTCACTCAGGCGTGCCGCCAACACGCAACCTGCAGAGCCGCCACCGATGACGATGTAATCCAACATGAAGTGTCTCCAATCTGATCCTGTGTTGCCCAGGGGACAGTGCGTCCGCCCGAACCGTGTGTAGTACCCATGCACCTTACCCGAAAGCGAGGACTTTCCCGATAACATGGAGGACTGTCATTGACTTTTCGAGGAATCACTCTAATGAGCACCCCTGCAAACACCATCTCGACCGTCGGCATCATCGGTGCTGGCACCATGGGCAACGGCATTGCCCAGGCCTGCGCGACGTCTGGCATCTCTGTGGTGATGGTGGACATCTCTGACGCTGCGGTGAGCAAAGGCATCGCCACGGTTGCAGGCAGTCTGGACCGCCTGATCAAAAAAGAAAAGATGACGTCGGCTGAAAAAGACGCAGCGCTGGCCCGCATCAAAGGCTCCACCGATTACGCGGACCTGAAGTCGGCCCAGTTGGTGATCGAGGCAGCCACGGAAAACTTCGACCTCAAGGTCAAAATCCTCAAACAACTGGACGGCCTCTTGGCGCCTGACGTGATGGTGGCGTCCAACACCTCGTCCATCTCGATCACCCAATTGGCGGCCGCCACGCAACGCCCTGACCGCTTCATCGGCATGCATTTCTTCAACCCCGTGCCCATGATGGCCTTGGTGGAAATCATCCGCGGTTTGCGCACCAGCGATGCCACGCACGATGCCGTTCATGCCATGGCGCAGGCTTTGGGCAAGACCCCCATCACGGTCAAAAACGCGCCTGGCTTTGTGGTCAACCGCATCTTGGTCCCCATGATCAACGAAGCCTTTTTTGTCTTGGCCGAAGGCTTGGCGACGGCGGAAGACATTGATGCCGGCATGAAGCTCGGTTGCAACCAACCGATTGGCCCCTTGGCGCTGGCGGACATGATTGGTCTGGACGTGTGCCTGGCGGTGATGAACGTCTACCTGACCGAGTACGGCGATT
>CAZHDP010000452.1:0-2917 GCA_964531605.1 uncultured Burkholderiaceae bacterium
GGATGGCTGGCACCAGCACCGTGCTCGTGTGTGCTGACAGCGCCACATCGTCATAGTCCAAAGCGTGTCCCGCTACACCAGTGACACAGGCCGCATCAGGTGCGCTCATGAACCGATGGGCAAAGGGCACAGGGGCTTCGGTCGCCCCCCCTGTTGTCCCCAGGTGCTGGAGCATCAGTTGCACCACGGGTTCGTTTTGCCCCGCCAGCATCGTGGCGATGGTGTCAATGAAGCCGGTTTGTGCAATGGCACAGGCGGCGTCTTCAGCCCCGCCAAATGAAGGGGCTGCAACGTAGTCTGCAAGGGCTGCGGTGAGCCCGATGGGGGTTGAGGTCATGGCATCCCAACAGAGAGCAAAAGGAAGAATCGAGCTGGCGTCGTCGAACAGGGCGGTCAGAATGAACGTGGAATGCCCAGCATGTGTTCAGCGATGTAAGACAACACCAAATTGGTGGAAATGGGGGCAATCTGAAACAAGCGCGTCTCGCGCCACTTTCGCTCCACATCGTACTCGCGCGCATAGCCAAACCCGCCGTGGCTTTGCAGGCAAGCTTCGGCCGCATGCCAGGAGGCCTCAGAGGCCAGCAGTTTGCCCATGTTGGCATCGTCACCACAGGGCAAGCCCGCCGCAAACTTGGCCGCGGCTCGGCGCAGCACCAAATCTGCCGCCTGCACTTCTGCGTGCGCTCTGGCAATCGGGAATTGCACGCCCTGGTTTTGCCCGATGGGGCGGTCGAACACGCGCCGATCACTGACATAAGCGACAGAGGTTTTTGTGAACCAACGGGCGTCTCCGATGCACTCGGCAGACACCAGAATGCGTTCTGCGTTCATGCCATCCAGGATGTACTTGAACCCTTTGCCTTCTTCGCCAATCAGGCTGTCGGCGGGGATGCGCAGGTTGTCAAAAAACACCTCGGTGGTGTTGTGGTTGATCATGGCCGGCAGCGGGCGGATGTCCAACCCTTTGTCGCGGGCATGCCTGATGTCGATCAGGAACACTGACAAGCCGTCGGCTTTGCGTTTGACGTCTTCCAATGGTGTCGTGCGTGCCAACAACAGCATCAGGTCGGAGTGCAGTGCTCTGCTGGTCCAGACCTTTTGCCCGTTGATGACGTATTCATCGCCATCACGCACAGCTCGCGTTTTCAGCTTGGTGGTGTCGGTCCCCGTGGTGGGCTCAGTCACCCCAAAAGCTTGCAAGCGCAATTCACCGCTGGCAATCTTGGGCAGGTACTTGTTTTTCTGTTCGGGGGAGCCGTGCCGAAGCACGGTGCCCATCGTGTACATCTGCGCATGGCAGGCGCCAGCATTGCAGCCCGAGGCGTGGATCTCTTCCAAAATCACGGCGGCTGCGCGCAGCGGCATGCCGCTGCCACCGTACTCTTCGGGAATCAAGGCACCCAGGTAGCCTGCTTGCGTCAGGGCATTGACAAACGCTGTGGGGTAGGCCTGCGCGTCTTCGAGTTTGCGCCAGTACGCCCCAGGGAAGTCCGCGCACAGGCGGCGCACACTCTCGCGGATGTCTGGGTAGTCGTCGCCAACATCAATGGTCAAGGTTTCGGTGGAAGAAGTCATGAAGTGCCTCACGCAGTCAAAGTGTCACAGGTTGATGCGAAGCCGCGTGGCAGCCCCGCACGGGCCACAGCGCCTTGCATCGCGATGTCAGGGAGGCTGCGGCTGATGTGCTCCCGCACAGCGAGCAGCTTCTCAAGGTCCACACCGGTGTCCAGCCCCATGGATTCGAGCATGAAGCACAGGTCTTCCATCACGATGTTGCCGCTGGCGCCTGGCGCAAAAGGGCAACCGCCCAGGCCTGCGAGCGAGGCATCAAAGTGTGTGATGCCGCAGTCGAGTGCGGCTCCTACATTGGCCAAGCCCGTGCCCCGTGTGTCGTGAAAGTGCGCCGCGATCGGCAGGTGCCCCACCTCGGCCTGCACCGCCTTGAACACCTTGCGCACCAGGGCCGGGTCGGCATAGCCCACCGTATCGGCCACCACCAGTTCATCGGCACCAGCCTCCACCAGTTGAACTGCAAAACGCACCACATCGTCCACGGCAATGCGCCCTTCATACGAGCACCCTAACGCAGTGGACAAACCGCCGCAAATCACCGGTCGATGGCCCTCGGCCTGCTCGCGCACCAAGGCCACGATGGCTTTGAAATCCGCCACAGAGTCTTCCCGTTCTCGGCGCACATTTTTCAGGTTGTGGGTGCGGCTGACTGACATCACGAAGTTCAGTTTGTGCACACCCAGTTCCAAGCCACGCTGGGCGCCCCTCAGGTTGGGGATCAGGGCCGCCACAGTCAAGCCAGGGATGCGCAAGGCCTCAACGGTGACCTCGCCCGCGTCGGCAAACTGAGGGATCAGCTTCGGAGGGACATAGGACGTGACTTCGATTTCACCAACGCCCGCGCGGTGCTCGGCCGCAATCCAGGCCAATTTGTCAGCGGTGGGCATGAACGTGGGGTGAATTTGCAGGCCGTCACGCAGGCCCACTTCTCGCACAGTGATTTTGTTGCTCATGGGAATGCTCCTTGATGGCCTTGGACTCAGCGGCCTTTGAAGAGGGGTTTGCGCTTCTCATTGAAGGCCAGCACGCCTTCCACGCGGTCCTCGGTGTCCACCAGGTGGTTGTAGGCTTCAATCTCAAACCGATAGGCAGTGCGCAGCTCCATCTGGCCGCCATAGCGCACCGACTTTTTCACCTGTCGCACGGACAACGGTGCGTTGCCTGCGATCACTCGGGCTGTGGACAGGGCCTGAGGCAGCACATCGGCAGGCGCGAAGACGTCGTTCACGACACCCCAGGTCTGGGCTTGCTGCGCATCGAAGGGGCGCCCGGTCATCAAGATCTCTTTTGCCCGACGTTCTCCTACCGCACGCGGCAGGCTTTGTGTGCCAGCTGGACGCGG
>CAZHDP010000453.1:0-2912 GCA_964531605.1 uncultured Burkholderiaceae bacterium
GAACCGGCGGGGGCATTCTTGGCAGCGTTTTCAACGAAAGCCGCGAAAGCTTTTTGAGCTTCGTCGCTCTTGCCTTCAAAAGCCTTGGTGAATTCGCCACCGGTGCCTTGGGCGATGTCATACAAATGACGGCTGTAAGCGGCGGTCTTTTCAGCCAAAGGCTGGAACAGGCCAGCTTGCAGGGCCAACAGTTCTTGTGCGTCCTTGACGCTCAACACGGCTTGCGTGTGTGCGGAAGCTTCGTTCAGAGCAGCCTTGGAAGCCGTCACGTTCAATTCGATCAGCTTTTCAACGCCTTCAATGGCTTTGCTGGTCAAACCGAAGAGGGTTTCGACAGAAGCTTTGTGGGAGGCCATCAGTTGTTCAGCAGTCAGCATCAAAATTCTCCAGAAAGTAAAGTTTGAAAAATCACCTGCGCTGAACCCGGGGTGTGTGACCTGATGGATGTTGCAGTGCAGCAATATGGTTATTGTAGGGGTTGGGTCAGGCTTTGCAAGTGATTTTGCTGCGTTGCAACAAAAATAGAGGGCAACTTCTAGACACAATGGTGTCATGAAAGCGTTTTACTCCGGGCAGTTTGTCCTTCCGCTGCCTGAAGGTCACCGGTTTCCGATGGCCAAATACCGACAGTTGCACGATCGATTGCAGGCTGATGTGGCGGGCGTACAGTTTTGTGAAGCGCCCCGCGCCAGTGATGGCGAATTGGCGCTGGCGCATGCACCGGGCTATGTCCAGGCCATCGAGACGGGCACTGTCGCGCCTCTCGTCATGCGTGAAATCGGTTTCCCCTGGAGCGCGGCCATGGTCGAGCGTTCGCGGCGGTCAGTGGGGGCCACCATCGCTGCGGCCCGTGCTGCATTGAGCGGTGACGGTCTGGCCGCCAACATGGCCGGTGGAACGCACCACGCAAGTGCTGACCAGGGCGGCGGGTTCTGTGTCTTCAACGACGTGGCGGTGGCTGCCAGGCTCATGCAGGCAGAGTGGTCTCGCCACAACCGACAACGGCCACCCTTGCAGGTGGCAGTGATTGACCTGGACGTGCACCAAGGCAATGGCACGGCGCGCATTTTTCAATGTGACCCCTCGGTGTTCACCCTGTCCCTGCACGGGGCCAAAAACTTTCCCTTTCGCAAAGAGGCCAGCGACCTGGATGTGGAGTTGCCAGACGGCTGTGCTGACGACGATTACCTGCAGGCTTTGGACGTGGCACTGGACACCTTGTCACAGCGGTTTGATCCGCAGTTGCTGTTTTTTTTGGCGGGGGCCGATGCCCATGAGGGCGACCGCTTGGGGCGACTCAAGCTCAGCTTCGACGGCATGGTGGCGCGAGACCGCCGCGTCTTTGATTGGGCGTGGACGCGCAAAATACCGATGGCGTTTGCCATGGCTGGGGGGTACGGCCGGGTGCTTGAAACCACGGTGCAATGCCAGGTCAACACGTTTGCTGTCGCTTTGGAGTATGCCCAGCGATGGGCCACTTGGAAGGGCTGGCAAAATCAAGGCTAGCCTTGCCCCTGTTCTGACATGACCACCGTACCTCCCGCGCCCCCCCGCCCCCAGGCCGAGCCCCGCAGTGCCTACCGTGTTTTTCGGCCCATCACCACACGCTGGATGGACAACGATGCCTACGGTCACGTCAACAACGTGGTGTATTACAGCTGGTTTGACACGGCCGTTAACGCCTACCTGATCGACCACGGTGCCCTCGACATTCACCACGGCAGCACCATCGGTCTGGTGGTCGAAACGCAGTGCAATTACTTCGCACCCTTGGCCTTTCCTCAGGCCGTCGATGCGGGTATCCGCGTGGCCAGGGTAGGGGGGTCCAGTGTTCAATACGAAGTGGGTTTGTTCGCTGGTGCGTCAGGCGATACTCCTGAAGCGAGCGAGTGGACTGCCGCCAAAGGCCACTTCATCCATGTCTACGTCGACCGCGTCACCCGGCGACCCGTGCCCCTGCCCGAACAACTTAAATCCGTTTTGGAGACTTTGAAATGACAGACACCACCGCGACGTCAACCCCACTGCAAGTGAGCACCGTGATCCGTGACCCTGGCAGCGTGGACGCCGCCATTGAAAGCCGCTTCTCTGCCCGGGCTTTTTTGCCCAAACCCGTGCCGCGCGAGGTGCTGCAAGACCTGTTGCGCCTGGCCAGCCGTGCGCCCTCAGGTACCAACACGCAACCGTGGCGCACCTACGTGCTTCAAGGCGCGAGCCGTGACGGCTTGGTCGACAAAGTGTGTGCTGCGCACGATGCCATCCGCGCCAATCCAGAGCTGGCCTCTCAATACCGCGAAGCCTACGACTACTACCCCGAAAAATGGGTCAGCCCCTACATCGACCGCCGCCGTGAAAACGGCTGGAGTCTCTATGGTCTGTTGGGCATCGGCAAGGGTGACAAAGACCGCATGCACCACCAGCACCAGCGCAACTTTCGGCTGTTCGATGCCCCCGTTGGCTTGATGTTCACGGTGGACAAAGTCATGGGGCGAGGTAGCTTGCTCGACTTTGGCATGTTCCTTCAAAACCTGATGCTTGCTGCCCGTGCCCGTGGTTTGCACACCTGTCCCCAAGCCGCCTGGAACGGTTTTGCCACCATCGTGTTGCCCCACGTGGGTGCTGGGCCCGATGAAATGATGGTGTGTGGCATGGCCCTGGGCTATGCCGACGAATCAGACCCGGTGAACACGTTCCACACGCCGCGCGTGCCGGTGGAAGAATTCACCCGCTGGTTGGACTGAAAGCCCATTTCCCTCGCGCTCACGGAATTCTGCATGATCATCAACAGCCTGCTCGACACCGACCTGTACAAATTCACCATGATGCAGGTGGTGCTGCACCAGTTTCCGGGTGCGCAGGTTGAATACAAGTTCAAGTGCCGTAACCCGGGTGTGCCGTTGGCCCCGTTTGTC
>CAZHDP010000454.1:0-2907 GCA_964531605.1 uncultured Burkholderiaceae bacterium
CGCTCATCAAGGGGCCACCGCCTTTGTACGGCACGTGCAACCAGTCGATGCCGCCGCTCTTGCCCAGCAAAGACATGGCCAAATGCCCCAAACTGCCGGAGCCGATGGTGCCGTAGCTGACGTTCTTCTTGGCTTTGGCGGCAGCCACCACATCGGCAAAGGTTTTGTACTCCGAGCCGACGTGGGTGGCCAGCACCATGGCTGAGGTGCCCACCAAGACCACGGGGTAGAGGTCTTTTTTGGTGTCAAACGTCATGTTCGGGATCAGGCTCGGATTGACGCCATGGGTGTCAAACACCACGCCAAAGGTATAGCCATCAGGCGCGGCTGTGGCCACCGCTGCCGTGCCAATGGCGCCGGACGCGCCGCCTTTGTTTTCCACGATGATGCTTTGCCCCAGCTGCTGCCCCAAGGGCGTGGCCAAAATTCGGGCGACCTGGTCCACAGACCCACCGGGGGGGAACACGGCAATGAAGCGGATGGGTTTGTTGGGCCATGCGGCTTGCGCGTGGGCCGCGGACCAAGACAGGCCCAGCAAGGGCAAGCCACAAAGCAGTGCCACAAGGTGGCGGCGGAGGTGGCGACGAAGGTTAGGGGTACGTGTTGAATGGTTCATGCTGAATCTCCTGCGACGCAGTGTAGAAGGATTCAGGCCAAGCGGCCACACTTGGTCACATAATCACAACATGGTCCGATCTGCCCAACTCCTCCACCCCCAACGTGAACCCGCCGCCCTGCGGCCTGCCGCCACGGTGCTGTTGCTGCGCGACACCCCACAGGGCGTCGAAGTGCTGATGACGCGGCGCTCCATGACCGCCAGCTTTGCCCCAGGCGCTTACGTGTTCCCAGGTGGGGGCATTGATGCAGCCGATGCACAAGCCCATGCCACGGCAGCGCGGCGAGCCACCCAAACCGACCTGCGCTTGACCCAGGCGATTGCCGCGATACGTGAGAGTTTTGAAGAATTGGGCATTTTGATCGCCCGCCGGGCCGACGGTCGTGCGGCCCATGACACTGACATTGCCTCGCTGGACCGCAAGGCCCCCTTCCACGAACAGTGCCAGCAACACGGCTGGGTGTTGGCTGCCGACGAGGTGTTTGTGCTGGCGCACTGGATCACCGACCGCGATTTGCCACGCCGGTTTGACGTGCCCTTTTTGGTGGCCCGCATGCCCGAGGGCCAAACCCCTGTGGCCGATGAAGCCGAGCAATTTGAACCTGTCTGGGTGCGCCCCGTCGACGCGTTGGCGCGGCACAAAGCTGGCGACTTTTTCATCATCTTCCCGACCATCCGCACACTGGAGCGGCTCCAGCACTTCGCCACCGTGGACGCCGTGCTTCAAGCCTGCGCTCCGGTTGAGGGCGAAGAACATCCGCTGTGGACGTCATGCCCTCGTGCGGGCTTCTTGTCCGGCCATGAAGCGCGTTACATGGAATCCGACATGCCGTTCGGCGAACTGGCGCTGACCTGCCCCGACGGACAAATCCTGCACACCCTGGATTGGCAGGCCGACAAGCCTGTGGCCCTGCTGAAAAACGTGCAGCGCCTGACCGCCCCCAACCCCGGCGTGATGACCGGGCCGGGCACCAACAGCTACCTGGTAGGCGACCCTGACACGGGCTACATTGCCATCGACCCAGGCCCCGAAGACGCAGAACACATCGAGCGCCTGTGGCGCGCCGCCGGTGGCGTGATCCACATGATCGTGTGCACACATTCGCACCCTGACCACTCCCCTGGCGCCAAGCCTTTGCAAGCCTTGTGCGAAAAGCATGGCCACCACCGCCCGCCCATCTTGGGCCTGCCCTCAGCCCCTACAGCGCGCGCCAACAGCACGTTCGCGCCAGACAGATCGCTACAAAATAGAGAGCAACTGGTGCTTACCCATACTGCTGAAAACGGTGATTTGACACCTGTCCACACGCTGGAGGTGGTGTTCACCCCAGGCCATGCCGCCAACCACCTGTGTTTGATCTTGCGGGAAGATGGTTTGTTGTTCAGCGGCGACCATGTGCTCAACGGCAGCACCACGGTGGTATCGCCACCCGACGGCAACATGAACGATTACCTGGACTCGTTGGACGTGCTGGCCACGGCCTGCGACGAGGTGGGCATTGATTTCATCTTGCCCGCCCACGGCTGGGTGCTGGGTGACCACGGCGGCGGAGCCAAAAAAGCCATCGTCAAACTCAAAGCCCACCGCTTGCAACGCGAGGCCAAAGTGATGGCCGCCATGCAAGCCCTGCCCGATGGCAGCTTGGACGAGTGGGTCGAAAAGGTCTATGACGATGTGCCCCCCCGCATGTGGCCTGTGGCCAAGCAATCGTTGCAAGCGCACGTGGACCGCATCCGGTCCATGACCATGTGACCCCTGTGCTCAAACTGACACCTCGAATCCGCGAAGCGAACCCCTTGACGCCCTCCACCCCACCACGCCGGCAACAGACCTCTGCCGATGGTCAGCGTTTGGCCAAACGCTTGGCCGAGCAGCTGTCGTGCTCACGCCGCGAAGCTGAGTTGTACATCGAAGGCGGCTTTGTCACCGTGGATGGCGTGATGGTCGATTTGCCGCAGTTTCGGGTGCTCAACCAGCGCATTGAACTGGCGCCGCACGCCAAGCCTGAAGAAGCGCAGGCCATGACGATCTTGCTGCACAAGCCACCCGGTTTTGAGGCTGAAGAAGGCCGCCGACCTGCCGTGCAGTTGCTGACCCCTGAAGCCCGGTTTGCGGGTGACCGCGCCACCGAACGCCCCCTGAGACGCCATTTTGCGCAGCAGGTGTGCGTGACGCCCTTGGAAACCGGGGCCAGTGGCCTGCTGGTGTTCACGCAAGACTTTCGCATCAAGCGCAAGCTGTTGGAAGACGCGGCCACGGTGGAGCAGGAAGTGATCGTTGACGTCAAAGG
>CAZHDP010000455.1:0-2874 GCA_964531605.1 uncultured Burkholderiaceae bacterium
CATCGCGGCACCAATGATCACCATGGACTTGCCTTGGGTCTTGTCAGCGTTGTCTGCAAACTGACGCGCCACCGCAATCACCTGGTCACGTTTGACACCGGTGATTTTTTCCTGCCACGCGGGGGTGTAAGGGGTATCGTGATCGTAATTTTGGGCGGCGATTTCACCTGGCAAGCCACGAGCAACGCCATAGTTGGCCACGGTCAGGTCAAACACGGTGGCCACGACGGCATAGCGCTCTTCGCCCTCTTTGCCAAGTTTGATGCGGCGGGTTGGCACTTTGCGCACCAACACATCATGCAAGGCGTCCCCTTGCTTGTTGGCGCTGAAGTTGGGGGTGTCGATGCCACCAAAATAGGGGAAACCCACGTCACCCACCTCGTAGTCGGGTGCGGCCCCCTCCATCAAGCTCAATTTGAGCTTGACCGACTCACCATGGCGGGCCTCTTTGTCTTCAAGGTTCCACTTGCCTGCATCGGCGCGGCCTTCGGCACCCCAACGGAACCCGATGGACCCGTTGGGCAGGACGATGCGATCAGCTTCGTCGAGCGCCAGGGTTTTCCATTCGGGGTTGTTGGCTTGCCCCAACTTTCCATTGAAATCACTGGCCCGCAAGTAGCGTCCTGGCACCATGACGGTACGGCCATCTGGCAGTGTTCGCTGCTCAAGTTGCACCAGGTTAGGCATGTCGGTGTAACGGCGCACGTAGTTGTCAAAGTAAGTGCTGCGCTTGTCAAAGTAGAACTCTTTGAGGATCACGTGGCCCATGGCCATGGCCACCGCAGCGTCGGTACCTTGCTTAGGGTGCATCCACAGATCGGCAAGTTTGCTGATCTCTGCGTAGTCAGGCGTGATGGCCACCGTTTTGGCGCCCTTGTACCGAACTTCCGTCAAAAAGTGCGCGTCAGGCGTTCGGGTTTGCGGTACGTTGGAACCCCAAGCGATGATGAAAGTGGAGTTGTACCAGTCGGCAGATTCGGGCACATCGGTTTGTTCGCCCCAGACTTGTGGACTGGCGGGCGGCAGGTCGCAGTACCAGTCATAGAAGCTCATGCAGACGCCGCCAATCAAGGACAAATAGCGGCTGCCTGCGGCATAACTCACCATTGACATGGCGGGGATCGGTGAAAAGCCAATCACACGGTCTGGCCCATACTTTTTGGCCGTGTACACGTTGGCGCTGGCGATCATGACGTTGACTTCGTCCCACGTGCTGCGCACAAAGCCGCCCAGCCCGCGCTGCTGCTGCCAATCTCGGCGCGCTTCCTGGTTTTCAACCATGCTCGCCCAGGCATCCACAGGGCTTTTGGCAATGGCCAATGCGGCGCGCCAATGCTTGAGCAAGCGACCGCGAACCATGGGGTACTTCACGCGGTTGGCGCTGTAGAGGTACCAAGAATAAGAAGCACCGCGTGCACAACCTCGCGGTTCGTGGTTGGGCAGGTCTGCACGGGTCCGTGGGTAGTCTGTTTGCTGGGTTTCCCAGGTCACGATGCCACCCTTGACGTAAATTTTCCAAGAGCATGAGCCTGTGCAATTCACGCCGTGCGTGCTGCGCACCACCTTGTCGTGCGCCCACCGATCACGGTAGGCGTCCTCCCACGTGCGGTCTTCTCCGGTGGTGATCCCGTGGTCACCAGAGAAGGACTCCTTGGGGCTGGAAAAATGGGTGAGTCTGTCCAAAAAATGGCTCATGAAAATCTCCGTTGAATACCGTGAATGGATGGCTGGGCCAAGATCAAGGGTTCTTGATGTCAGCACCTGGGCGCAGATAGAACCACCAGTTCAGCACCAGGCACAGGGCATAAAAAATGGCAAAGCCATACATAGAGGTTTCGGGTGTTCCCGCTTTGATTTGGGCGCCAATCACCACAGGCGCCACGAATGCCCCATAGGCGGCAACAGCCGACGTCCACCCCAACACCGGCCCAGCCTGTTGGCGGTCAAAAATCACGCCAATCGTCCGAAATGTGGACCCGTTGCCGATGCCACTGGCTGCAAACAGCACCACAAAGAGCACCATGAACATGGCAAAGTACTGCTCTGGTTCGGGTGACTTGTAAGCCAACAACATCACATAGCCAACGGCAGCCGATGCCACCACCATGACGGCAGAGATGGCTTGCGTCACGACGGAGCCTCCAACCTTGTCCGAAATCCAACCACCCACCGGGCGAATCAAGGCGCCGACAAAGGGGCCGATCCATGCGTAGGTCAAGGCTGACGGTGCATTCGGGTTCTTGAGCGTGTGCTGCATGACACCCGCAGCATCAGGGACATGGCTGATGCCAAAGATCACGGTGATCGACAAAGGCAGGGCCATCGAAAAGCCAATGAATGAACCGAAGGTCACGATGTACAAAACCGTGAGCGACCAGGTATGCTTGTTTTTGAAGATGTCAAACTGCTTGGCGATGTTGCCTTTCATTTCGCCAAACGCGGCCAGCTTCATCACCATCAGCATGGCCACGATGGTGAGTGGCAACGCAACCCACATGTTGAGCCAGCCCAGGCCAGTGGGGGCAGGCAGGTAGAGATAGAGACCCAGGCCACCGACGACACAACTCAGCGCCCACAGGTAAAGCACCTTGCAAAAGGCTGCGAGCGTGCCTCCGTAGTTGGGCGACAGGGGCAGCAGGTTGTTCATGCCAAACCAGGCAGCGATCACCAAGGGCAACAGGATTGCGGCCCAAATGAATCCGGCGTTTTGAATGAAAGTCGGCGTACCCGCAACGATCTTGCCGAAGATCCAGCCACTGTCTTTGGCCAAGGTCATTGGCTCACCACCCAGACCGCCAAAGAGACCAACGGTCATCACCAGCGGAATCAAAATTTGCGTGCTGGTCACACCAAAATTGCCCAAACCAGCGTTCA
>CAZHDP010000456.1:0-2855 GCA_964531605.1 uncultured Burkholderiaceae bacterium
GTCAAATTCGTCACCACCTCAGCGGGCAGTCCGGCCAAGTTTGTGAAACCGCTGAAGGATGCAGGCATCACCGTGTACCACGCGGTGCCCACGGTGGACGCAGCCCTCAAGTGTGTGGACGCAGGCATCGATGGCCTCGTGGTGGAAGGGGCCGAGGGCGGTGGGTTCAAAAACCCGGAAGAGGTCTCCACCTTGGTGCTGCTGCAAGCCATACGTGCCAGGGTGGACGTGCCCATGGTGGCGGCTGGGGGCATTTGCGACGGCCGCGGCATGGCGGCAGCGTTTGCCGTGGGGGCCGAGGCCGTTCAGATGGGCACGCGCTTTGTATGTTGTGCCGAGAGCCCGGTGCACGCCAACTACAAACAGGCCATCATCGACGCGCGTGAGACCGGGACCTACATGTTGAACAAGCGGTCCACGCCGTGCATCCGAGCGCTCAAATCCGAACGCACCACGGCCATCCACGAGGCTGGCGTGATGTCATTTGAAACCATGAAAAACATCCAGGGCGTTTACTTTGGCGGTGACATGGAGGCCGCGCCCGCATTGGCCGGGCAAAGTGCCGGCTTGATCGATGCCGTCAAAACCGCCCAACAGATCATTGACGACACCGTGGCCGAGTTTTTTGAAATCACGGCGCGCATGGCCAGCATGGCGCAAGGGCGTCACTTTGGTTGAGGCCAGTCCCAAGACCGTCGCCGCAGCCTTTCCTTCTTTTGCACACTTCTCCTGACCAGGACTTCACCATGAACTTGTTTGACCTCCAAGACAAAGTCGTTGTCATCACCGGCTCCTCGCGCGGCATTGGCCGGGCCATCGCCCTGCGCATGGCCGAGCACGGCGCCAAAGTGGTCATCTCATCGCGCAAGCAAGCGGCTTGCGATGAGGTGGTGGCCGAAATCACCGCCAGCCATGGCCCCGGTCGCGCGATGGCCATCCCGGCCAACATCTCGTCCAAGGCTGATTTGGAAAAACTGGTGACTGAAACGCGCCGGCAGTGGGGGCGCATTGACGTGCTGGTGTGCAACGCGGCCAGCAACCCCTATTACGGGCCACAAGCGGGCATTGCCGACGAGCAGTTCCGCAAAATTTTGGACAACAACATCGTGGCCAACCACTGGCTGATCAGCTTGACGGCACCCGAGATGACGGCTCGCCGTGAGGGCTCCATCATCATCGTGTCGTCGATCGGTGGCTTGCGTGGCTCCCCGGTCATCGGCGCTTACTGCATCAGCAAGGCGGCCGACATGCAACTCGCACGCAACCTGGCAGTGGAATACGGCCCGCACAATGTGCGCGTGAACTGCATTGCCCCCGGTTTGATCCGCACCGACTTTGCCAAGGCACTGTGGGAAGACGAGGCCATGCTGTCCAAACGCACCGAAACCACACCGCTGCGACGCATAGGCGAAGCCGATGAGATCGCGGGCACGGCGGTGTTTTTGGCCTCGAAGGCCAGTTCGTTCATGACCGGCCAGAGCTTGGTGGTGGACGGTGGGGTGACGATCTGAGGTAACCCTGCGTTGCGGGGGGTGATGCCCCCAGTGCCCGTCTAAGGGCCGCTCTCAGTGCCTTTTACAGCGGTCGGGTCAGGTACACCGCTTCGCGGCCTACGATGGCGGTGCGCGCGGGCATCATCACGGTGCAGTTGTCGCACAGCGCACGGATTTCGTGAGGCCCGTCGGTGGCGATCAACTCGCCCTCGGCGAACTGCTCAAACCCGATCAACGGGCGCACAAAGCGGAAACTCTCGTCTTGGATGACGAAGGTTTTCAGCAGCTCAAATCGGCGTGGCTGGTGGTCAACTTGTGCTGGGCGAGCGATCAGGCCGTGATGGCCCAAAAAGTCCAGGGTGACCTTCAAAGCCACGTCCGCCGTGGCTTGCAAAAAGTGCTGACCGCATTCGGCCACCAAAGCCGTGCCTTGGCCAGACGCCATGCCATGGTGCGCGTATTGGATCAGCGGGATGCCCGAACCCAGCCCATTGGGCATCACCAAATGCACGCCTGGTGGGCTGATGGCCCGCGCCACCGCCTCGTTGCGCTCAAATGCCGGGTACACCCAAAAAGGCACCACGTCTTGGGCGGTGGAATGGAGGTCCAGGATATGGTCAGCCGCATCAACGGCTGGGCGCATGGCCCGGGCGCGGCGCAGTTCTGGGCTGTCCTCTGGCCCGTCCAGCCATTCCGATGACCAGATCCGGTTCATGTTGTGAACGATCTGGCGGCTCTCAAACGGGTGGGCTGGGTCGAAGGTCTCGTAGGCCTCTACGTTGGCGAAGCTCACGGTCAGCGTGCCCACCAAAGGCCGCACCTGGGTGTCCAGCAGGTGCGCGGCCGCCACCATGCCGCAGAACTCGTTGCCGTGGGTCAGGGCGTTGATCAGCACATGCGGCCCAGGTTTGCCCGACTCGAACCGGTGAACGTAGTCTATGCCCGTGTTGCCTTGGCGGTAAGCACTGAGGTCGCGGGGGAGGAGTTCCAAAACGGTGGCATCAGAGGTCATTTTTCAGGGGCATGGTTTGCCGTTGCTGTCATCGATTTACAGTGTCGCACGGCTTGTTCGCTGAGACTTGGCGGTTTGGTGGGTATAATTCAAAAAAGAACGACCGTGCTTTTTATTCTGTTTCAGTGCATGGCACAAGGAACTGAGGCTGATTTCAGCGGCGCGGCATAGAATCAAACGGTTTACGTTAACGTCAATTCGAATTCAATAACTCAATGGAGCCGAAAGCATGAAGGTACTGGTCGCCGTCAAACGGGTGGTGGACTACAACGTGAAGGTCCGCGTCAAGTCGGACAACACGGGTGTGGACATCGCCAACGTCAAAATGAGCATGAACCCCTTTGACGAGA
>CAZHDP010000457.1:0-2854 GCA_964531605.1 uncultured Burkholderiaceae bacterium
ACCATGCCCAGAGAAATTTCCTTCAACGGCCGGTCAAAGTAAGGCTCACACACCGAACGGATGGCCGATTCCAGCTCATCCACCCGGGTGGTCGCGGGCACCCACCCTGATTCAATGTGCAACTCCGCCACCCGTTTGTAGTCCCGGCGGAAAAAAGCCGTGAAGTTCTGCGCCAAGTATTCCTTGTCAAACTCGGTCAAGGTGCCGACGATGCCGAAATCCAGCGAAATATAGCGACCCAAAGTCTCGGGCGCCACACTGACCTGGATGTTGCCGGGATGCATGTCCGCATGGAAGAAACCGTCTCGGAAGACTTGGGTGAAAAACAAGGTCACGCCATCGCGGGCCAATTGTTTCAAATCCACCCCGGCCTCCAGCAAGCGCTCGGTTTGGCTGATGGGGATGCCGTTCATGCGCTCCATCACCATGACTTCAGGCATGCAGTAGTCCCAGAACATTTCCGGGATCAACACCAAATCCAGACCTGCCATGTTCCGTCGCAACTGCGCAGCACTGGACGCTTCTCGCACCAGATCCAACTCGTCATGCAGGTATTTGTCAAACTCGGCCACCACCTCGCGGGGCTTCAGGCGCTTGCCGTCTGCGGACAGGCTCTCGACCCATCCAGCCATCATCCGCATGAGGCTGAGGTCTTTTTCGATCACTGGCAACATGCCAGGGCGCAGCACTTTGACAGCCACGTCCCGCTCCAGGCCGCTGCGGTCTGTCAAACGGGCAAAGTGAACCTGAGCGATGGACGCACTGGCCACAGGGATGCGCTCAAAGTGCGAAAACACCTCATCTACCGGTTTGCGATAGGCCCGCTCGATGGTCGCCACCGCGATGGCCGAGTCGAACGGCGGCACGCGGTCCTGCAAGCGCGCCAATTCGTCCGCAATGTCAACCGGGAGCAAGTCCCGCCGTGTTGACAACACCTGCCCGAACTTCACAAAGATGGGCCCCAGGTGTTCCAAAGCTTCGCGCAAGCGCTGACCACGGGGCGCATCCAATGTGCGCCCAAGGGTCAAAACCCGGGTCAGCAGCCTCAACCCAGGGTGAGAAAAGCTGGAGAGCACCAACTCATCCAGGCCATAGCGCAAGACGATCCAGACGATGTAGGCGCCACGCACCAGGCGCGTCATGAAGAAGCCCTGCTGGCGGTGGCTTTTTGCACCACAGCATTCACCGGGGCAGACTTCAAAAAGAGCCTCAAGGCTTTGGCCAAGCCCCTGCCCAGTTCACCCATGCGGTGGGCAGCCACATCACCAACGATCTTGGACAAATCTTCCTCGATGTCCCAGCGCACGTGGTCAACCAGCCAGTTCAATTCTGCAGCGAGTTGCACATCCCCCTCGATGCGAACCTCAGGCTTCTCACCCGCCATGGCCTGCTGCGCCAGTTCAAAGGGCGAGGCCTGGGTGACTGCCAAGGTCAGGTCAGGAACCGCGTCTTGCGGCGCCAACTCCAACAAACCAGCGGGCGTTGCAGCCAGTTGCAGTGTCAGGGTGCGCCAACGGACCAGGGCGACACGGCCACTTTGACGCGTCAACCGCGCCAAGGCTTCGGGTTCTTGCTGAAGCACGTGGTTCAACAAGAGCACCAACCGGTGCTGGACTTCGTTGACCACCCAAGGCGGGGGATTGAGCCGCGACGTGACCTGCTCGATCACACCTTCAACAAAAGAAAAAGGAGACTGTGTTGCCATAGTCTCCTATTATTGCGGGTTTCCCTGGGACGCTGTCAGCAATCCCTTTGGTGAACAGGGCACAGCTTCACTGCAAAGCTTGCACCCCAGCCACCAGCCAACCGCCACCGGCTTTAGGCTTGGTCATGTTCCAGACCTCGCGGAATGCGCTGGGTCCGGCCGAGGGCTCTTCGCGGATCATGCCGGAAAACTCGACGCTGGCCATGTAGTCTTGGCCCAGGTCTTCGATGCCCAACAATTGCGCATCCAACATCATCACGTCTGTGGTGTTGGGCTGTACACCACCGCGGTGCGTCTCACGTTCGGCCAGCTGGACTTGAATTTCGGCCAACATGGTGTCCGTCATCATCGCCCGCAACGAAGGGATGTCCGATCGATCCCACGCGCTTTGCAGCGAGACAAAATTAGATTTTGCTGCGGCCAAGAAGCCCGCTGAATCGAAGTCTGCAGGCACCCCCCAAGACTGAGAACCACGCAATGCAGAGCCAATCATGCTCCCTCCGGTGGAAGGGTCAACACCAAAACGACTGCTTTCGAAAGCGGTTGTACTGCGCTCCCAAGGACGGGCTGACGCGTCATTGCCGACATTCCCAGGGTTGTAGGTGCGCGACATGGCCACGTCAACAGGCACACCGCCTGAACCCACCCCAGCGCCTTGCATCGCCAAGCCCTGATTGAGACCGGTCTGACGCGAGCTGTTTTGGCGGGCGCGCAACAGGGCACCAATGACCGCCATGCCTACCATTACCATCAAGGCGATCATGAGAAATTGACCAAACCCTTCACCCAGGCCCAGGGAATGGGCCAGCCAAGCCAAGCCCAGTCCGGCCGCCAACCCACCCAACATGGCGCCCCAAGGACGCTTGGGCGCAGCAGAGGGAGCGGCCACCGGTGCAGGTGCTGCCGGTGCGGTCGCCTGAGCAGGTGTGCCGGGCGCACCCGGTGCACGGGTTGCCTCTCGCTGGGTGACGTTGGACGATTGCTGCCCCACTGATTTGCCACCGCCCAGGCGTCGGGCGGCGTCAGCCTCCACACTGACCAACACCAGCGCCATTGCCAAAACCACAGACCACAGTTTCATGATTGTTCCTTGATTACCAGCGCTTCACTCGCTCAGCACTTGATTCCAACATGCAATGCCACCACGCC
>CAZHDP010000458.1:0-2846 GCA_964531605.1 uncultured Burkholderiaceae bacterium
GCGGGGGTGTTACAAATGTTGCAAATTTAAGCCTTTGTAGCGCGACTTTTTGCCGCGCCGCTTTGGCTTACTGCGCGGTCCAGCCGCCGTCCATGTTCCAGGCGACACCGCGTACGTTGTTGGCGGCTGCCGAGCAGAAAAACACAGCCAGTTCGCCCAGTTCTTCAGGGGTGGTGAATTGCATGGACGGTTCTTTTTCGCCCAGCAGCAGCTTTTTGGCTTCTTCGTTGCTGATGTTGAGGGCTGCAGCTTTGGCGTCCACTTGCTTCTGAACCAGGGGGGTGAGCACCCAGCCAGGGCAAATGGCGTTGCAGGTCACGCCAGAGGTGGCGTTTTCCAGTGCCGTGACTTTGGTGAGTCCGACAATCCCATGCTTGGCGGCCACATAGGCTGATTTTTCTGCAGAGCCCACCAAGCCGTGGACCGACGCCACGTTGATGATGCGTCCCCAGTTCGCAGCTTTCATGGCCGGCAAGGCCAACCGCGTGGCGTGAAAAGCGCTGGACAGGTTGATGGCGATCACGGCATCCCAACGCTCAACGGGGAAATCTTCAATTTTGGCGACATGCTGGATGCCCGCGTTGTTCACCAAGATGTCCACTTGACCGAACGTGGCCGCTGCGAACTTCATCATGTCTTCGATGTCTGCCACTTTGCTCATGTCCGCGCCGTGGTACGCGACCTTCACCCCCAGGGCGGCAACTTGGGCCTTGGGGCCCTCTGCGTCGCCAAAGCCATTGAGGATGATGTTGGCGCCTTGTTTGGCCAATGTCAGGGCGATGCCCAAACCGATACCGCTGGTGGAGCCAGTGACGAGGGCAGTTTTACCTTTAAGCATAAGGGTTCTCCGGATGATTTACGATGCACAACAAAGGCTGATTATCCCGCCTTGCTCACGCATCCTCCTGCTTTTGGATTCACCATGATCGAACCCCTGTTGCACCATGTCGTTTGTCCCGATTCTCCTGCCATGCCTGGGGCTGCGGGTGGTGCTTCGACACACCGCATGGCCTATTGGCAATGGGGAAACCCCAACGCGTCGCATGTGCTGGTCTGTGCCCACGGGTTGTCGAGGCAGGGGAGGGATTTTGATGTGCTGGCAAGGGCCCTGTGCGAACAATCGGATGGGCACCTCAGGGTGATTTGTCCGGATGTGGTCGGCCGAGGGCGCAGTGACTGGCTCAGCGACCCCATGCAGTACCAGATACCGGTGTATGCGATGGACATGCTGGCCTTGCTCGCACAGCTTCACCGCGAAGTCCCGATCTCTGCGCTCGATTGGCTGGGCACCAGCATGGGGGGCTTGATTGGGATGGTGGTCGCCGGGCAACCCGGTTTGCCGTTGCCCGTGCCTGTGCGTCGCATGGTACTGAACGATGTGGGCCCGGCGATCCAGTGGGAAGCCCTGCAGCGCATCGGCACCTACCTTGGACAGACTGGGCGTTTCGGATCGCTGCGGACTGCCGCAGACGCCTTGTGGGCCATTTCCAGCAGTTTTGGCCCGCATACCGACGCGCAATGGCTCGCGTTGACGGAACACATGGTCAAACCCGTTGACGCGCAAGGCGGTGGAGCGCTGACCTTGCACTACGACCCAGCCATTGCCGTGCCGTTCAAAACCTTGACGGCCGAGACCGCAAAGGCAGGCGAAGTCGCATTGTGGCAACTCTATGACGGTATCCAGGCCCAGGTGTTGCTCACTCGCGGGGCTGAGTCCGATCTGTTGTCTCCTGAAACAGCCAAGGCCATGACTGAGCGGGGACCCCAAGCCCGATTGGTTGAGTTTGCGGGTGTCGGGCATGCACCTACGTTTGTCGCCAAAGACCAGATCGAGGCGGTGGCGCATTGGTTGTTCAGCGAGGTGGTGGATGACTAGTACCCCGTTGCTCACCCCGCAAGGCGTTGACCATGATGGGGCGCACGCCCTGCACCACGCGCGCAGTTTCGCGGCACCTTTGTTGGCCGGAGAGGTGCTGGACACAGGAGAAAACGCGCTCTCACATGCCGATGCGGTGGCGGCCATTGTGGCGTCTATTGATGGTGCGCCGTCCTTGCAAGCCGCTGCGTATTTGGTCTACGCTTGCGAACACCTGAGTCGACCGCGCGACGTCATTGCCAAGGCTTTTGGGGATAACTTGGCCAACTTGGCCATGGCCACGACACAGTTGGTGAAGGTCCAACGGCAAGCCCGCGAAGCGCAGACCAGCATGGGGCCCGAGTCTTTGGCGGCACAGACGGAAAACGTGCGCAAAATGCTTTTGGCCTTTTCCAAAGATTTGCGTGTGATTCTGTTGCGGTTGGCGTCTCGCTTGCAGACGCTGCGCTACTACGCAGCGACCAAGTCGCCTGTGCCACCAAGCCTGGCTCGTGAGTCTTTGGACGTGTTCTCGGCTTTGGCCAATCGCCTCGGCATCTGGCAAATCAAGTGGGAAATGGAGGACTTGTCCTTTCGCTTCCTGGAACCTGTGGTTTACCGCGATGTGGCGCGCAAGCTGGATGCAAAGCGTGTGGAGCGTGAGCTTCATGTGGAAGCGCTGCGTTCGGGCTTGCAGCAGGCTCTGAAATCACAGGGGGTTGATGCGGCGGTGCAAGGGCGACCGAAGCACATCTACAGCATTGTCAAAAAGATGCGCCAAAAGTCGCTGCCTTTCGAGCGTGTGTATGACGTTCGGGCCTTGCGTGTGGTTGTGCCTGAAAAAAACGATTGCTACGCGGCGCTGGCCTACGTGCACACGGTCTTCACACCGATTCCGGAAGAGTTTGACGACTACATTGCCCGGCCTAAGTCCAACGGCTACCAGTCATTGCACACGGTCGTCCGTGACCCCAAAGGTGAAGCGGTTGAA
>CAZHDP010000459.1:0-2842 GCA_964531605.1 uncultured Burkholderiaceae bacterium
ACCAAACGAGGCCTCTCGCATCGAACCCTTTGACCAACACGATGCGGGTGCTGGGGCGCAGGTCACTGCCCACGGTGGCCAGGGTCATCGCGTTGGGTTCGGGTACTTGTGACGAGACGGCTTCGTTCAACCAACGCTCAAATTGCTGAAGCGGGTCGGCGTCTGAGGCGCTTTCATCCAGCTCTGCGCGTTCATAGCTTTTGCGCAGGTCCGAGAGGGCTTGGGGAGTGAGGTTCATGCCTCTATTGTGCAGAACTGGCCAACACGGGTGACCTGTGCACAGCGTTGCCTGTCTCAGAGGTGCCAATTCAGTGTCTCAATCTGCGACTATGTGGGAGGCTTGCGGGTTTTCCCTTGCCATGGGGACTGGGCGCATCGGTATCGTGCAGGCACGCAACAAGCGTCGGGCCAAAGGCTCACCTTTGGCCATTTTAAAACTGCAGGAGACACCTCGATGAGCGTTCAATTTCAAGTGAATGGCAAGGCGGCGAGCGCCAATGCCGAAACCGACACCCCGCTGCTGTGGGTGATCCGGGACGAGTTGGGTCTGACGGGGACCAAATTTGGCTGCGGCGCAGCCTTGTGCGGCGCCTGCACCGTGCACCTGGATGGCAAGCCCGTGCGCTCTTGTCAAACTCCGCTGTCTGCCGTCGAGGGCAAAAAGGTCTCTACTGTTGAGAGCCTGTCCAAAAACAACACCCACCCCCTCCAGGTCGCCTGGATCAAGCACGATGTGCCTCAATGTGGCTATTGCCAGTCAGGTCAGTTGATGAGCGCTGCCGCGCTGTTGGCCACCAACAAAAACCCCAGCGATGCCGACATTGATGCCGCCATGAGCGGCAACATTTGCCGTTGCGGTACCTACCCCCGCATCAAAGCGGCCATCAAAGACGCTGCCAGCAGCATGCGCAAAGCCTGAGGAGAACGAGCATGACCATCACCACCTCTACGTCTCGTCGTCAATTCCTCAAAACCTCTGCGGTCGCCACTGGCGGCCTGCTGATGGGGGTCACCTTGCCTGGTGCGCTGCAAGCGGCGGGCACCTTGCACACCCCCAATGCCTGGGTGCACATTGCCGATGACAACACCATCACGCTGTTGTCGGCCCGCTCTGAAATGGGCCAAGGCGTGTACACGTCCATGCCCATGTTGATTGCGGAAGAACTCAACGTGGACTTCCGCAAAATCAAGGTCGCGATTGCGCCCCCTGGCGCGGTTTACGTCAATTCGCTGCTGGGTGCGCAAATCACTGGGGGCTCTACCTCGGTGCGCGACGGCTGGGAAAAACTGCGTGTGGCAGGTGCCCAGGTGCGCGAGATGTTGATCACCGCCGCTGCCGCCCGTTGGGACGTGGACCGCGATCTCGTCAAGGCCGATAACGGCTACGTGACCGGACCCAAAGGCAAAAAAGCCAGCTACGGCGAATTGGCCGAGGCCGCGTCGCGCATGCCCGTGCCTGAAAAGCCTACCATCAAAGACCCGTCGCAGTTCAAGATCGTCGGCAAGCGCACCAAGCGCTTGGACACGCCTGCCAAGACCAACGGCACCGCCGAATTCGGTATCGACGTCAAACTGCCGGGCATGGTGTACGCCAGCGTGGAGCAATGCCCTGTCATTGGTGGCAAGGTCACCAGTTTTGATGCCAGCAAAGCCAAGGGCATGCCCGGTGTGATCGACGTGGTGCAAATCAACGATGGCGTGGCCGTGGTGGCCAGCAGCTATTGGCAAGCCGTCAAAGCCCGCAAGGCGCTGAGCGTGACGTGGGACGAGGGCGCCGGTGCCGCCCTGGACCACAACGCCGTGTTGGCCTCCACCCGCAAAGCCGCTGATGAAGCGAAAGTGTTGCCCATCGGCAAGCCCGTGGGTGACGTTGCTGCGGCGATGAAAACAGCGGCCAAAGTGGTCAAGGCTGAATACGTCACCCCCATGCAAGCCCATGGCCCCCTGGAGCCCATGAACTTCACCGCCAGTTTCAAAGACGGCAAGTGCCTGTTGGTGGGGCCTACCCAGTTCCAGCAAGGTGCGGTGGGCAATGTGGCGGCCGTGTTGGGCATCAAGCCGGAAGACATCACGCTGCAAACCACCTTCCTGGGCGGTGGTTTCGGTCGCCGCCTGGAGGTGGACTTCATCGTGCAAGCCGCGCAAGTGTCCAAAGCGGTGGGTCGCCCCGTCAAAGTGCTGTGGTCGCGTGAAGACGACATGACCCATGACTTCTATCGCCCTCTGGGTTTCAACCAGCTGGAAGCGGGTCTGGACGCCAACGGTCAGCCTGTGGCCTTGCGGTTCAAGGTTGCGTCTCAGTCTGTCACCCAGCGTGCGTTTGGTTTGCCCAAAGACACGTTCGACGCCTTCATGGCAGAAGCGGCTGTGGCGGGGTACAACATCCCCAATACGCAGCATGACCTGGTGATCCACGACACGGGCATCCGTGTGGGCTACTGGCGTGCCGTGAGCCACAACATGAACGCGTTTGCCAACGAAAGTTTCATGGACGAAATGGCCAAGGCTGCAGGCAAAGACCCCTACGCCTACCGCATGAATTTGCTGAAAGACAAACCACGCTTTGCCAATGTGTTGGAGCTGGCGGCAGAGAAAGCAGGCTGGGGCAAAACCTTGCCAGCAGGCCGTGCACTCGGCATTGCGCTCATGGAAGGTTACGACACCTACATGGCGCAGGTCGCTGAGATCTCGGTCAAAGACGGCGGCATCGTCGTGCACAAGGTCACTGTCGCTGCCGACGTGGGCCGCATGGTCAACCCTGACACCGTTGAAGCGCAGATCCAGTCCAGCGTGGTGTTTGGCATGGGGGCCGGTCTGATGCAGGAAATCACGATGGAGAAGG
>CAZHDP010000460.1:0-2828 GCA_964531605.1 uncultured Burkholderiaceae bacterium
ACTGGAGCCAGGTGCTGGTGTTCACCCGTACCAAATTTGGTGCCAACAACGTGGCCGAATTCTTGACCAAGAACGGCATCCAGGCCATGGCACTGCACGGCAACAAGAGCCAAAGCGCACGCACACAGGCCTTGCAAGGCTTCAAGAGCGGTGAAATCCGCGCGCTGGTAGCGACCGACATCGCGGCACGTGGCATTGACATTGACGAACTGCCGCACGTGGTGAACTATGAAATCCCGAACGTCAGCGAGGACTACGTGCACCGCATTGGCCGCACGGGCCGTGCAGGCAACGATGGTGCAGCCGTCAGCCTGGTGTGCTTGGATGAAGAAGGCTTCATGCAAGACATCGAGCGCTTCACGAAGCAAGAGATTCAAGTCCAGATGTACGACGGCTTCGGGCCAGAGCAAGGCGAAAAGGCTGAGCCCATCGCCATGGGTCGCCAGACCATTTGGGGCGGTGCAGGCAAAGCGCCAAGCCGTGATGTGATGGCCGCAGCGGCCAAGGCCGCACGGACTGAAATGATGCAGCGCGTGCGTGAAAAACGCGAGACCACTGGCGAAGGCGGTGGAGGTCGTGGTGGCAACGGCGGCGGCGGACGTGGCCGTCCTCAGGGCCAGGGCCCTCGTCCGCCAGCAGCGGGTGGCGCTCGCAATGGCGGCGGCGGACGTGGCAACAATGGTGGCGGCTTTGCAGGTGGCCCGCGTGGCGGCCAACGCGGCGCAGGCGATGGCATGAATGCAGGCCGCTCAAGCCAACCTCGGGACCCCATGCTGGGCTATGGCGAGCCTATTCCCGGCCAGCGCAACGGACCAGAGCGTCAACCGGATCCGCTGCGCACCAGTGTGGACAGCATGGCCGAGCGCGGTCGCAACGGCGGTGGCCGAGGCCGTAACTTTGGCGGCGGTGGTCGTCCTGGCAACGGTGGCGGCTTTGGCGGCGGTGGCCGTTCAGGCGGTGGTCATCGATCCGGTGGCGGCGGCTTTGGTGGCTCGCGAGGCCCTGGCGGCTCAGGGCAGCGCTGATCAGCTTGTTACGAAAGGTCGCGTCCGGTGCTAACCTGTGGGAATGCACCCAAAGCCGACCTCTCTGAACTACGGCACGCTCACGCTGGCGAGCTGCAACACGCTGAACCTGGCGAACCCAGGTCGCGTGTTCTACAACAACCAAGACCCGTACACGGCCCAAGAATTTGACCGCAAAATTCAATGGCTGGGGGATCGCTTTCGCACCTTGAACGCCGACGTCTTGGCCGTGCAGGAGGTGTGGGACGAGGCGGCGCTGAAAGGCGCTGTCTCACGCAGCGGCCTGCACTATGCGGTGGTGTCGGCTCCAGGTGCAGAGAACGACACTCGGCCACACGGTACCCAACCACCTCTTGGCGAAGCCTCTCGTGGTGGCGCAGAAGGCACACCACGTGTGGGGATCGTGTCTCGCTTGCAGATTGACAGTGTCACCACCGTCACAGATTTCCCTCCCGGCTTTGAGGTGGACGTGCCAGAGATTGGCCGCCACAGCCGGTTTGAGCGCCCGCCCTTGATCGCGGCCGTTCGCATGAAGCATGGGCAACCAATCCACGTGATGACGGTGCACCTGAAATCGAAAAGGCCCAAATTTTTGCTCGACGCCAACGGACAGTCACTGGAGGACAGGGACGATCCCAAAGTCGCTGCGCGCGCCAGCCTGCGGTCTTTGATTCTTCGTGGCGCGGAGGCTGCGGCACTGCGTTGCACCGTCATTGACCTGCTGTACCGCACGCATGTGCCATTGGTAGTGATGGGTGATTTCAACGACAGCACCCGCAGCGTCACCACACAGCTGGTGGCGGCAACAGCTGAAGTGGCCTATGACAAAGCTGCACGCGATGTGGCACTGTTCAACGCCTATGACGTCCAGGGCGAAAATGCGCTTAAAAAAGACGTGGCTTATACCCACATCCACCAAGGCTCACCTGAAGTGCTCGACCAAATATTGGTGAGCGAAGAATTTGTGCCTGGCAGCCGGTTCAACCTGGGCGATGTACGGCGTGTGGATTACTTCAACGATCACCTGCACGAAGGCCGGGACCGTACCCGCTCTGACCATGGCTTTGTCAGGGCAGTGCTCAGACTGCGTCTGCCAGCCGACTAAGCCCGCACAAACGCAGTCACGAGCGGCTCGTCCCCCACCTGACGACTCCAATGGCCGTGCACGGCAGGGTCAAACACCGCACCCATGGGCAAGGTGTCGTTGGAGTAAAAAGCCTGACCTGCCTTGAACACCCTGGAACTGCCGTCTTGCAAGCCAATCTCCATTTGGCCCTGCAGCACAAACAACCATTGCGGCGTGCCCGTGCAGTGGAATTGGCTGCGAAAGCCCATCGGGCTTTGACGGAACTGCAAGCCACCCGTTTGCAGCAAGGGGGACAACTGCGCAGCACTGCTGCCCTCACTGAGCACCAAAGGCTCTTCGCGGAAGCGAGCGCGCCCATCGGTGTCGGTGAACAGGATGACTTGTTGAAATACCGTCATGAATGGCCCTTGAAGGTGAAAACGCTACCGCCCAGTCACGGCACCGTGACCAGCACACATCAGCTTGGATTGTGCGGCAAAATCTTTTCGATCACGGCGATGTCGACCTCGTCGATTTGAGACGGATGGATGTGCCCTTGGGCAAAGGCATGCCAGAGGCGATGGTGCAGAAAATACCTGAACATTTCCGTGTCGAGATGGTGGTCTTTGCACATGAACGCCATGATGCGCAAAGATTCGCTGAGTGATTTGGCCGCCTTGTAGGGTCGATCGGTGGCCGTCAACGCCTCAAACACATCGGCAATCGCCATCACCCGG
>CAZHDP010000461.1:0-2818 GCA_964531605.1 uncultured Burkholderiaceae bacterium
GGACGGTGCTGGTGGTGGGGTTGCTGATCAGCCTGTTTCAGGCCGTGACGCAGATCAATGAGTCCACCTTGTCGTTTGTGCCCAAATTGATCGCGGCTGTGGCGGTGTTTGCCATCGCTGGGCCATGGATGTTGACCACCATGGTCGAATACATCCGCCGCATGATCCTGAACATCCCCACCATGGTGGTCTGAGGGGCTGCGCCCTACCGCCAGACACGCCTTGTTTTCAATCACCGAAGCCCAGATCACCGCATGGCTTGCCCCCGTGTTCTGGCCGTTCATCCGTGTGCTGGGCATGCTTGCCTCGTCACCGGTGTTCTCCATGCGTGTCATTCCCACGCGAACCAAAGTAGGTTTTGCTTTTTTGGTGGCTTTGTGCGCGCAGGCAAGCCTCGCCGGTCAACCCCTTATCGGCTTCGGTGATCCCCGCGTGCTGTCTACATTGGTGCACGAAATCCTGATCGGATTGGCCATCGGGTTTGCCGTGCGCATGGTGTTTTCATCGGTCGAGTTGGCTGGCGAACTGATGGGCTTGCAAATGGGCCTCAATTTCGCCATGTTCTTCGACCCCACCAGCAATGGCCAGGTGAGCGCCGTGTCTCGTTTTTTTGGCAACATCGCCACGTTGTTGTTCATCGTGGTCAATGGGCACCTCATGGTGTTGATGGCGGTGATCAAAAGCTTTGAGACCTTTCCGATCAACCATGGCATCTTGAATGCGTACGACAAGCTCAAACTCTTTCACATGGGGACCGAGCTGTTTGCTTCTGCGCTTTGGATTGCGCTGCCCTTGATTGGCATGCTGTTGCTGGTCAACTTGACCATGGGCATCGTCTCCAGGATTGCCCCGCAAATGAACATTTATGCGGTTGGCTTTCCCATCACGCTCGCGGTGGGCTTGATCGGCATTGCAGGGGGCTTGCCGCTGCTTGAATCGCCCATGGCCACGTTGATGACGCATGCCATCAACCTGTTCACCGCCCGTCCTTGACCGCGCGAGTCAGACCAGGCCGTTGCGGATCGCGTAGACCGTCAACTCTGCGTTGTTGGTCAGGTTCAGTTTTTCCAACGCCCGGGTTCGGTACACACTGACTGTTTTGGGGCTCAGCATCAGTTCTTCGGCAATGTCGCTCAGCCTTTTGCCTGATGCGATTTTCATCACCGTTTGCAGTTCCCGTTCTGACAGCGCATCGTGTAAAGCCTCTGACTTGGGGGCTGACAAACTGTCCACCAGCATTTGTGCCACGCTGGCGGTCACATACTTGCGGCCTTGCGCGACGGTGCGAACGGCTGAAATCAGCTCCCCCGGGTCGCCTGCCTTGTTCACATAGCCTTGCGCTCCGGCTTTCAAGCAGCGCAGAGCGTACTGGTCCTCTGGGTGCATGGAGACAATGAGCACCTTGATGGGCGAGTCTGTGTCGCGCAGGCTCGCCAACACTTCAAGGCCATCGCGACCCGGCATGTTGAGGTCCAAGACCAGCACTTCACAGTCCACTTTGCGCAGCACGTCTCGCACCTCTGCATAGCTGCCGGCTTCTCCCGTGACTTTGATATCCACAGCTTCCGACAGAGTATCCCGGATGCCGCGGCGCACCACGGCGTGGTCATCGCAAAGGACAACATTGATCATGGTTGGTGTTCCTCGTGGTGTTCAGCGGGCATTTCTTTCAGCGGAATGGACAAAATGATCGAGGTACCTTGCCCTGGCCGACTGCTCACGTCCAACCAACCCCCTACGGTTTTGGCCCGCTCATGCAAGCCCCGGATGCCAAAGGCCCCTGGTTTTTCCAATTCGGTTCGGGAAAGCCCTTTGCCTTTGTCAGACACCTCCAGCGTGAGCACCCCTTCCGCATCCGACAGGTCAATGGTGACTTCCGATGCCTGAGCATACTTCGAGATGTTGGTCAGCGCTTCTTGCGTGGTTCTGTACGCTACCAATTGAATGGCCTTGCCGACCTGCAGTGATTCTCTGAAGATATGGACTTGGGTTCGCACACCCGTGCGACGCTCAAAATCGCTGGCCAACCACTGAACTGCCGCGACCAAGCCCTGGTCCAGAATGGCCGGGCGCAGGTTGTGCATGATGCGCTGGCTGGCACCGATGGCGTGCTGGAGCATGTCTGTGGCCGCCTTGACATGCTCCAGACACCCGGCATCCGTGGTGTGCCTGGCAATCCAGGCCAAGTCGAATTTCACCGCGGCCAGCGAGCCACCGATGTCGTCGTGCACCTCTCGCGCAATCGATGCCCGCTCCTGTTCTATGCTGGACTGCAAATATTCTGTGAGTTCAGCCAGGCGGCGCTCTGAGCGGGCCAGTTCCTGATCGGCCTTGTGTTTTGCCAGCCGAGACTCGTGTACCTCAATGGCACGGCTGATCACATGTGGCAATTTGCCCATGCTGTCTTTGAGCAGGTAGTCGCTGATGCCACGTTTCACAGCATCCACGGCTGCGGGCTCACCAATCGCCCCTGACAACAGGATGAACGGTGGCGGATCGCCATCCGCCTTCAAGGCCGACAAGGCATTCCAGGCGTCAATGGCGGTGAACCCTGGCAGCCTGTAGTCGGCCAAAATCACATCGACCTGGGTGTTTTGAAGTTGATCAATGAAGTCGGGTAAGGTTTCTACCCGGTGGATTTCACATTTCAGATCGCTTTTTCGCAAGATGAACTTCACCATGTCATGGTCCACCTGCGAATCTTCCAGGTGCAAGATGCGCCTCAAGGCGTCTGGATCGGCGTGTGTTGACATGGGATTTCCGGTGCTCGCTAGACGAAGTCTGATTACTCGTCTAAACAAAAGGGTCACTCAATGGC
>CAZHDP010000462.1:0-2808 GCA_964531605.1 uncultured Burkholderiaceae bacterium
CTTGGCTTCGCGGTCTGCCTCGGAATAAACCATGACAGCCTTGACACCCATTTCACGGCAGGCACGCTGGATTCGCAGCGCGATTTCGCCGCGGTTGGCGACCAGAATTTTCTTGAACATAGACAGCGGCGGCTCAGGAAATCACAAACAGAGGCTGGCCATACTCGACGGCCTGACCGTTTTGACAAAGGATCTGGGTGATCGTGCCAGACTTGTCAGCCTCGATTTCGTTCAGGATCTTCATCGCTTCAACGATGCACACCGTATCGCCTTCTTTGACCACCGTGCCAATTTCGACAAAAGGATTGGCGCCAGGGCTGGAACTGCGGTAGAACGTGCCCACCATCGGGGATTTCACAGTATGGCCTGCGGCAGGCGCTTCGGGCGCGGCCACCACGGCAGCTTCGACAGGCACGACGGCCTGCGCGGGTGCAGCATAGGCCATGGGCTGCGCCGCATACACCTGCTGAACCTGGGCACCACCGCCTTTGACGATGCGAATTTTGCCTTCAGCTTCGGTAATTTCAAGTTCAGAAACGTTCGACTCCGACACCAAATCGATCAACGTTTTGAGTTTGCGCAAATCCATGAAATCTCCAATGACTGCTGATGAGAAAAGCGTGAATTTAACCCAAATTCACCTCAAAATTCAGCTTTTATGCATTAATTTCGTCTAATTTACAAAAATTAAATGAAATCAGCAGCAGTCACATGCAGTGAAAAGTGCGTGTGAATGTGCCCAATCGGCCTCAAATCGAGTAAGAACGCACCAAGGTTTGCAGTTCATCCGGCTTCAGAATGCCCATTTTACGATGAACCACCTTGGCTCGCGGATCGAACACCACGGTGAACGGCAATCCGCCACCCAAATTACCCAAGGTACGGCTGAGGGCAGTGCCTTCCATGCCGGCCATCGCCACAGGGAATTGAAGCTGGGTTTTCAACAGAAAACGCTGCACGGCATCCAACTTATCCACGGCAATACCGAGCACTTGCCAGTTTTTAGATTGGTTTTCATGAAAGAAACCATTCAAAAGCGGCAATTCCTCCACACAAGGTGGACACCACGTGGCCCAAAAGTTCACCAGCAATGGTTTGCCTTTGAACGCGGCCATGGCCAATCGGCCTCCTTGAGGCGTAGCGAACTCAGATTGCCAAAATTCGGCGTTGTTGGCAACAGGTTCACGACCGTTGCCCTCAGTGGACTGCGAACGCCACCAGGCCACTCCGGCACCAGCCGCCACAGCGGCCGCCGCCACACCCAAAGTCATGAGACGCCGTTGTGGACGAGGGACTTCTTCAGCGTTGAAAGCGGTTGTATCGTCAGGAGCAGACATGGTCAATGGGTTTCCGAAACAAGGCCATCGGGAGCGGCAAGGCCCAGCAATCCCCGCACGGCATCTGCATTGCCTCGCGGCACACGACCACGTGCATCGGGTCGCAAAGCACCGCGCAAATCATCATGGTCGTACACCATCAAGTGCACGCCGATCATCTCGTTCAAAGTTCGACAGTTTGAACGCAAGCTCAAGGCATCGACAGGTTCACCGTGAAAACCAGTGACCGTTCGGGGCTCGTAGTCCACACGGTGGTCAATCAACGCAATTTCGGCAGATTTGGAGTCATCACAAAACAACTGAATGTAAATGTCTGACAAACGTGTGGCCGTGCCTGACCAAACGGCCCCGGTGAGGTGGGGTCTGAACGGGGCAAGACGCTCCATCCAGGTCAAGGCCAACGCCCGCAAAGCCGCCAACTCAGCGGGCTGGGTGTCTTCACAAAACAAGGCGATGTACTCTCGCACGGCATCATCAAGCAGGTCGTTGTCCGGCAACCCTGCCCGAGCAGACAAACCCAACTGTTTCACTGCGCGCCGCTTGGCAGGGCCGTACTCCAACCCCTCCTCGACCACCAGGCGTGCCGCAGTGGCTGCGATTTCCGATTTGATGTGGTCCATGCTGTTCATACAGGCCTGCATTGTCTCCCCAAAAGCACCGATGGCCTACCTACAATCTGGGCCATGCACATACACATACTAGGGATTTGCGGCACGTTCATGGGTGGCTTGGCGGCGTTGGCCCGTGAAGCGGGGCACAAAGTGACCGGATGCGACGCAGGGGTCTACCCACCCATGAGCGACCAGTTGCGCGCACTGGGCATCGATCTCATCGAAGGCTTTGGTGCCGACCAACTGGCGCTGAAACCTGACGTGTTCGTGGTCGGCAATGTGGTGTCGCGCGCGCACCTGGCCGATGGCACACCCAAATTCCCACTGATGGAAGCCATCCTCAGTGCGGGGCTGCCCTACACCAGCGGACCACAATGGTTGGCCGAGCACGTGTTGGCAGGTCGCCATGTGCTGGCCATTGCTGGAACCCATGGCAAAACCACCACCACGGCCATGCTGAGTTGGATTTTGGAAGATTGCGGCCGTTCGCCCGGCTTCCTGGTCGGTGGCGTTCCGTTGAATTTTGGCGTGTCCGCCCGCTTGGGGCAAACGGCGCCTGGCGACACCCGCCCCCTGTTCGTGATTGAGGCGGATGAATACGACACTGCGTTTTTTGACAAACGCAGCAAGTTTGTGCACTACCGCCCTCGCACGGCGGTGTTGAACAACCTCGAGTTTGACCACGCCGACATTTTTCCGGACTTGGCCGCCATTGAGCGACAGTTCCATCACCTGGTACGCACAGTACCGGGCATCGGTACAACAGGCAGCCGTGACAGCGGACGCGTGATTGTCAACGGACTGGAGGAGAGCCTCACCCGGGTGCTCTCCAGTTCTCGCTACGTCGGGGAGCTCATGGA
>CAZHDP010000463.1:0-2789 GCA_964531605.1 uncultured Burkholderiaceae bacterium
AGGGGCTTGCGAGGTTTGGTTCAATGGCCAATCGGTGCTGCAAAGTGACAACATGTTCACGTCGCACACGGTGCCAGTGCAGAACTTGATCCAGCCGTCGGGCAATGTGTTGACGTTTCGTTTTGCGTCCTTGAGGGCCGCTTTGGGGCGGAAACGTCCTCGTCCACGGTGGCGAACGCCCATGGTTTCGCACCAACAACTGCGCTGGTTTCGCACGACACTGCTGGGGCGAACACCTGGGTGGTCTGTACCGGCAGCACCAGTGGGGCCTTGGCGGGCGATCACGCTGACATCGTCGCGCAAGGGCGACCTGCACTCGGCCACCGTGGTCTCGTCCATGGACGCTGATGATGGTTTGCTCACGGTGTCCTGTCGGTTTCACGAGGCTGCGCCGCACGTCCAACGTTTGCGCGTAGCCGTGCGGGGCCCCGATGGGCAGCAGGTTTTTTCAGTGGCGCAGCGGGCGTGTGACGCGGTTGAGGCGGTCATTCGGCTTCCTGCGGTTGTGCGTTGGTGGCCCAATACCCATGGTCGACCCACGCTGTATGCCGTGAGTTTGTGGGTGACCCAAGAAGACGGCACCGAGCGGCAGATTTCATTGCGCGACGTGGGCTTTCGCGCTGTGACGCAGATCGCCCACCAGCCCGGCTTTGCCCTTGCCATCAACGGCCAGCCTGTGTTTTGTCGGGGCGCGTGTTGGATGCCGATTGACGTCGTCAGCCTTGAGGCAGATGCTGACCGTTATCGACAGGCGCTGACCCAAGTGCGCGACGCTGGCATGAACATGTTGCGTATTCCGGGTTCAACGGTCTATGAAGACCCGGTGTTTTACGACCTGTGTGACGAATTGGGCATCATGGTCTGGCAAGACCTGATGTTTTCTAACATGGACTACCCGGTTGCCGATCCTGATTTCGCGGCCAACTGCATGAACGAAGTGCGTCAGCAAGCTGCATGGATGAAACAGCACCCCTGTGTGGTGGTGGTCTGCGGTAACTCTGAAGTGGAGCAGCAGGCGGCGATGTGGGGTGCTCCCAAATCGCTCTGGCAATCTGAGCTGTTTCACGAGCACATTCCCCAATGGCTTGAAGCCGATTCTCTTGGGGCGGTGTACTGGCCGTCGAGCGCACACGGCGGTGCGTTTCCGCACCAGCCTGAGGCCGGTACCTGTTCGTATTACGGGGTGGGGGCCTACAAACGGGACTTGTCTGATGCGTTGAGCAGCAAAGTGTCGTTTGCGACGGAGTGCCTGGCGCTGGCCAACATTCCCCCGACCAGCACCTTGCGGCGTTCGCCCGCAGGAGAAAGCCCCCAGGTGCATTCCCCCGCATGGAAAAGCCGGGTTTACCGAGACCTGTCGGTGGGGTGGGATTTTGACGATGTGCGTGAACACTATGTCGAGCGGCTGACAGGTCTGAGACCGGATGAACTGCGCGCCGTTGACCCCGCACGACACTTGACCTTGGGTCGTGCCATCAGCGCTGAAGTCATGGGCCGCACCATGGCCTTGTGGCGCACGTCAGCTTCACCATGTACCGGTGCCCTGGTGTGGTTTTTGCGTGACCTTTGGCCTGGGGCGGGGTGTGGGCTTGTCGATGACCTGGGCGAAGCCAAGTCCGTGATGCACGCGCTGCGACGCGTACAGCAGCCCAGACTGGCGGTGGTCGAAGACCGTGGTTTGAATGGCTTGGTATTGCACTTGATCAATGAAACAGACCAACCTGTCGACGGCCTTGTAGAGGTGGCTTTGTACCAGCACGGCGAGATTGAATTGGCTCGCAAAACCCTGCCAGTGGCGGTAAGTGCCCGAGGGGATGGGCAATGGCCGCTGACCGATTGGCTTGATGCCTTCATGGATGTGAATTGGACCTACCGCTTTGGGCCCGCATCGGTAGATTTGGTGGTGGTCGATTGGAAGACTGCCTCAGGGCAACTGGTGAACCAAGCCTTGCACTGTGACACGCGACAACTCGTTGCCTTTGACGGCGATCCTGGTCTCAAAGCGGTGGCGACGCGTGCTGTGGATGGGCGAGTCTCGGTAGAGATCAGTACTCGGGCGGCTGCCTACGGCCTTCATTTTGATACGCTGGGGTGGACCCCCTCTGACGAGTTCTTTCATTTGCCGCCCGGTGGTTCACACACGGTTGAGTTCACCCCGCACAGCAAGGGCGTGTCTGCGCCGCTTTGGTTTGCATCGGTGAGGTCACTCAACAGCAGGGTGGCGACGCCTGTCGTGATGACCTCGGGTCAGTCTTAAGTGGACGTGCCAGTGCCCGCCAGTCCAGCGCCTGTGCAGCTTTACCTCAGGGCGAAGGACAAACCCCTGTTTGCGGTTTATCACCCGACGCGCAGCGAGTCAGATCCTCGCATGCAGCCAGGTGCTGCGGTGTTGATGCTCGGTGCCTGGGGGGCTGAGGACATGTCCTCTCACCGGGGATGGCGAGGGTTGGCGCAATCTCTGGCCGAGCGCGGGTGCCCCGTGTTGCGTGTGGATTGGGACGGCTGCGGCGATTCAAGCGACTTGCCAGACGGTGCAGACCATTGGCAAGCATGGCAAACCTCTGTGGGTGATGCGATTCACGCCCTGCAAGGCCTGAGTGGCGTGCGGCAGGTCACGTTGGTTGGACTGCGTTTGGGGGCCTTGTTGGCTGCAACCGCTTGTGTTGCGCGCAAGGATGTGCAGCACCTGGTGATGCTGGCCGCTGTGCGCGGCGGCAGGGCGTACCTCGGAGAGGGGCGCATGTTGGGGGGCGCCGTGGCCCCGGGCGGGGCGGGGCACGAAGGCGGGT
>CAZHDP010000464.1:0-2782 GCA_964531605.1 uncultured Burkholderiaceae bacterium
CGTTGGCGCGTTTGCGTTTGAGTACCTCTTGCATGTGTTCAAAGACCTGCCCGCCCTGGGTACTTTCGCCATGGGCAAGCACTGGCAACTGTGGATGGGCAGCTTCATTGTGCTGGTGGTGCTGTTCGCGCCGCGAGGGCTATTGGGATTGATGGAACGGTGGGGACACCGCCCAAATCAGCTGGGGTCCAAGCATGACTGACGAACGCTCTGACGTGCTGCTGAGCGCGCGCAACCTGACCAAACGCTTTGGTGGTTTGGCGGCTGTGAATGACGTGTCAGTGGATTTGTGGCGTGACCGCATCCACGCGGTGATCGGTCCCAACGGCGCAGGCAAATCCACGTTGACCAATCTGCTGTCTGGCGATTTACCACCCACCTCGGGCAGCGTCAGTTTGCGGGGTCGTGACGTGACCGGATGGTCGCCTGAAAAAATTTCGCGCCAAGGCTTGGGACGCAGCTACCAAAAGACCAACATCTTTTTGCCTTTCACCGTGTGGGACAACGTGCGCTTGGCGGCGCAATCCCGCGACCGCCAACAGCCGTGGAACCCCATGCGTTGGCTGCAAGACACACGCTCAAACGCTACAAACTCGATAGCAAACAATGAGCGTGCGCTTGCGGCCATCAAGCTTTCAGGACTTGAAAGTCGGGCCAAAACCATCGCGGGGGCTACGAGCCATGGTGAACAACGCCAACTCGAAATTGCCATGACCTTGGCCACCGAACCCGAGGTGCTGTTGTTGGACGAACCTCTGGCCGGCATGGGCGTGGCCGAGGCCGAACGCATGGTGGAATTGCTGCTGCAACTCAAACCCCGCCACGCGATGTTGTTGGTCGAACATGACATGGACGCTGTGTTCACCTTGGCAGACCAGCTCACGGTCATGGTCAATGGCCAGGTCATCGCCAGCGGCACACCGCAGGACATCCGCAGCAACGCGGCCGTGCAGGCTGCTTACTTGGGTGAGGCCCATTGATGCGCACGCAGTCAGACAAAGTCATTGACGCCCAGGGCATCAACACCTTTTACGGGGCCAGCCACATCTTGCGCGACTTGAATTTCAGTGTCGGCAACGGCGAGACGGTGGGCTTGATGGGGCGCAACGGCATGGGCAAAAGCACGCTGCTCAAGAGCCTGATGGGCTTGGTCAAACCCAAGAGCGGCACGGTGAACGTGCAAGGCAAAAACATGACGGGCCGTGCCCCCTACGAGATCGCTCAGCTGGGCATTGCGTACGTGCCAGAAGGCCGGGGTATTTTCGCCAACTTGAGCGTGGTAGAAAACCTGCAAATGGCAGCCCGCGCGGGCACACGAGGCCAGCGGGATTGGACTTACGAGCGGGTGCTGGAGACCTTCCCTCGCTTGAAAGAACGGCTCAAGCATGGCGGGCAGCAATTGAGTGGTGGCGAGCAACAGATGCTGACGATTGGCCGCGCCTTGATGACCAACCCTGACGTGTTGATCCTGGACGAAGCCACGGAAGGTTTGGCCCCATTGATTGCACGTGACATCTGGCGCATCTGCAGCTTGATCCGCGACAGCGGTATCAGCAGCATCATCGTGGACAAGAACTGGAAGCACGTGACCCAAATCACCGACCGCAATGTGATTCTGGTCAAAGGCGAAGTCGTGTTTGAAGGTGATTCCGAAACCTTGCAAAAGCAACCTGAACTGATTGAAAAATACCTGGGGGTCTGAGCTTTGCGTACCAGCACCCCTCAGGCCTTGTCAAAGGCCTCATTCCCCATCATTGCCGTGCTCTTGTGGCTGCTCAGCAGTTTGGCACTCGCAGACACCTATCGCGCCCCCATCACCCGCAAGGGCAATAACCTTTACCAAATTGAAGGCAAAGAATTGATGGTGGTCACGGTGGGGTGCACCCTTCAGGCGTACAGCGAAGACGTGCTGCTCGAACTGTCTGCCTCGGGCGGCGTGATGACCTTCCTTTATAACAAAGACAAATGCGATATGAAGGGCATCTACGCACCGCTGCCTTCGGCCGCTGGCCGTTATGGCGTCACCATCACGCAAAAGGCTGAAAATTGGTACGAGATTTTCGGCGCCAACACCTATCTGAAAACCCGGGACTGCAAGACCATGGTGTTGGCAGAAGAAGCCTCGCTCCTGCTGCCCTCTACAGGCCTGGGTCAAATCGTGTTCAAAGACGGGCGCAACTGCACCGCAGAGGCCATCTATGCCAAAAAGCGACTGTGAGTGTGTTCTCAGCGCAAAGGGGTCAAGGGGCTGAATGGGGGCATGCTTATTGCGTATCCGACCCAGGATGGCAGTCAGGGTCTGCCCCGATGGTCGGCGCAGCCAGACTGACGCACAGTGTTGGTGCTCTTGGCATCACACCGTGTGATGCCGAAACCGCCACTCAGCGGAATGCACCCTCTCTTTGAATTTAAACCGGAGTAGTCCACATGAAGTTTTCCACCAAGACATGGCTCGCAGCCGCAACCCTCGGCGCCAGTGTGCTCAGCGCCACTCCCGCCATGGCAGGCAAGACCTTGGATGCCATCAACGCGCGCGGGCAGGTCGTCTGTGGTGTCAGCACAGGTCTGGCAGGCTTCTCAGCGGCGGACTCGAACGGCAAGTGGACCGGGCTGGACGTCGACGTGTGCCGCGCCATTGCTGCAGCGGTTCTGAAAGACCCTGAAAAAGTGAAGTACGTTCCGTTGGCTGCACAGCAGCGTTTCACAGCCATTCAATCGGGTGAAATCGACATCTTGTCACGCAACACCACGGTCACCCTGACACGCGATGGCTCGCTGGGCC
>CAZHDP010000465.1:0-2114 GCA_964531605.1 uncultured Burkholderiaceae bacterium
TCAGCGCAAGGATGTTGGTCTGGAAGGCGATGCCATCGATCACGCTGATGATGTCTGAGATCTTGCGACTGGAATCGCTGATGCCCTTCATGGTGTCAACCACTTGCGTGAACACCATGCGGCCTTGCTCCGCAACAGAGGACGCATTCTGGGCCAGCTTGTTGGCTTGTTTGGCGTTTTCTGCATTGAGCCTGACGGTAGAGCCCAATTGCTCCATCGACGCCGCCGTTTGTTGCAGTGCGCTCGCCTGGCTTTCGGTACGGGATGACAAATCGTGGTTGCCCTGGGCAATTTCTGCAGAGGCCGTGGCGACCGATTCGCTGCCGTTGCGCACGTTGGTGACCACATCGGCCAGACTGGACTGCATGGCTTGAATTTCCAGCAGCAGTTGCCCCGTTTCGTTGTGGCTGTCAATGTGTATGGGCGTGGTCAAGTTGCCTGCCGCCACCGATTTGGCAACCCTCAACGCTTCCATGATCGGTTGCAAGATCGAACGGATGATGGCCAACCCCAGCGCCACGGAGGCCGCAAGCGCCAACAAAGACACCCCTACGAGCATGCGACGCTCACCTTCAAATGATTTTTCGGCCTCTGCCACCATGTGTTTGCTGTGCTGAGCGGTGAATTCGGCATAGGCGTTTGTTGCCTGCAGCAGGGCAGCCAGCAGAGGGCGGCACTCGGTGTTCATCTTGGCGATGGCTTCGTCTGTTTTTTTCGCCAACGCCAAGTCAACAATTTGAAGCGCCACCGGGCCATAGCGCTGCTCAACGGCATCGATGTCAGCAATCAGTCGTTTTGCCTCCGGTGAAACACCTGCACTTTGTGCCATCTGTTTGAGTTGACTCAAGTTGGCGCCTACGGCTTGGTGTGCTTGGGTGACCAAGGCTTTCTCTGAGGCTTGGTCATCTGCTTTGGTGACCAACACCAAGTTGCGTGCAGAGATGGCGCGTTGGTCCACACTGGCACGCACTCGGTGCGCGACTTCGGCCCTGGCATTGACGCCGTTCACATAGCTTGCAAAATGGTCGTTAGAGTCTTGCAAGTCGTACAGTGCGAGTGCTGTGACGGACAGCAGTAGCAGACACAAACCGCCCATCGTGGCCATCAGTTTGGTTTTGATGGACATATTTTTCAAGGACATTTCGGATCACCTTTGGTTGACCGTGGGAACTGCACCATGAGACTCGCTTGTCTGCTCAGACCCCACGCGTTCCAAGCTTCACCCTTCACAACCACGCAAGCGGGATTCCCTGACAGTACATCAGTGTATGTTCTATCTATTTGTCATGCTTTGATGTAAGTCAATATCATATTAATCAATTAATCACATCAATCAATGTTTTATAGACGGTCAGTCTGAGGTGCTTTGGTCAAGGTGTCATGCCCCACTGGTAGAGTAGGACTTCAGCCAGGAAAGTTCGATGACAACGGCTCGCGCATATAAAGTAAAGATGGAGTAAACAAGGAGTTCATTCGTGCCAGAGTCCAATTTGAAGAGCCAATTTGGCAGTGCCGAATTGAAGTCCATGTACGAGGCGGTCAACCGCACGCAGGCTTTGGTCGAATTCGCCTTGGATGGCACGGTGATTGGCGCCAACCCTTTGTTTCTGGCCGCCATGGGCTACAGCTTGGAAGAGGTTCAAGGCCAACATCACAGCATGTTTTGCAAACCTGCTTATGCGCAGTCTGACGCGCACCACGACTTTTGGGCCCGCCTTGGGCGCGGTGAAGTGGATGCTGGTCGGTACGCCCGCATTGCTAAAGACGGTCAGACCGTGTGGTTGCAAGCCTCTTACAACCCTGTGTTTGATGCCAGTGGTACCCCCGTCAAGGTGGTCAAGTTCGCCACAGACATCACCGATGAAGTCCATCGCAACACACAGTTCGAGGGCCGTGTGAAGGCGATTGACCGGGTGCAGGCGGTCATTGAATTTGACATGAAGGGTAGGGTACTCACGGCCAACCCGAATTTCTTGAACGCCTTCGGGTTCGAGTTGGACGAGATTGTGGGTCGACACCACCGCATGTTTTGTGACCCCGTCTATGCCCAGTCACCAGACTATGTGCTGTTTTGGGAGCGTTTGGGCGCGGGTGAGTTCAACGCCGGTGAATAC
>CAZHDP010000465.1:2124-2782 GCA_964531605.1 uncultured Burkholderiaceae bacterium
ATTCAGGCGTCCTACAACCCTATTTTTGATGCTGACGGTGTGCCTGTGAGCGTGGTGAAATTTGCCACCGACATCACCCACATGAAAGTCCGCAACGCTGAGTTTGAGGGCAAGATCGCGGCCTTGGCCAAATCGCAAGCGGTGATTGAGTTCGACATGCAAGGCAACGTATTGGCTGCCAACACCAATTTTTTGCGCACCTTTGGCTACACGTCAGAAGAGGTGGTGGGTCAGCACCACAAACTGTTTTGCGAGCCAGGGTTGGTCAAGTCCGCCGAATACCGGAATTTTTGGGCTGATTTGGCCGAGGGCAAGTTCCAACAAGGCCGCTTCAAACGCCTGGGGCGGCACGGGGCAGAGGTGTGGATACAAGCCACCTACAACCCCATCTTGGACCTGAACGGCAAGCCCTACAAGGTGGTCAAATTCGCCACTGACATATCCCCGCAAGTGGCGACCGAACTCGTCATTCAAGAAAAAATCTTGCAAATCTCGTCGGTGCTCGACGAATTGTCCGCGTCCATCGACAGCATCTCGGACAACTCCAAGCAATCGAACGCCATTGCGACCCAAACCCAGGAAGAAGCCGCCCAGGGCAGCCAATGGCTGGCGCGGTCTCGCGAGTCGATTGTGAAGATTCAAAATTCCTCGATGGGGG
>CAZHDP010000466.1:0-2772 GCA_964531605.1 uncultured Burkholderiaceae bacterium
CTATCTTGACGCCTGGGCGCGGCCCCTTGTCAATCAACCTGCTGGACATGCCACCATCCACCACCAGCTCGGCACCATTCACATAGCCCGAGCGAGGGCTGGCCAGAAATATCGCCACATCGGCAATGTCTTGCGGCTCACCAATGCGACGGCTTGCCGTGACGGCAGCTCGCTTGGCTTCAAAGCCGGGTTCTTCGTAAAACTTGGCAGACAAGGCGGTGCGGACCATGCCGGGGCAAATCGCGTTGCTGCGCACCCCTTGCGGGCCCCATTCAACGGCCAGTTGGCGCGACATCTGCAGCACACCGGCCTTGCTGGCGCTGTACGCCCCACTGTGGCTCTGCGGGAACAAGCCCGAGATCGACGCCACGTTGACGATGCTGCCCAGAC
Organism: uncultured Burkholderiaceae bacterium; assembly: GCA_964531605.1. GTDB lineage: Bacteria > Pseudomonadota > Gammaproteobacteria > Burkholderiales > Burkholderiaceae_C > Defluviibacillus. The sequence goes on from CAZHDP010000466.1 coordinate 391, forward strand.
CCGCCCTGCGCATGGCCGCGCCGAAGGCCTGGGCACACAAGAGGTAGCCTGTGAGGTTGACCGCCAGCACGGCGTTCCAGTCTGCCAGGCTCACGTCGGCCAAACCACCTGAGCGCAACAAGCCCGCGTTGTTCACCAAAGCATAGGTTGCCCCCCAGCTGGACTGCACGGCACGGGCCGCAGCCTGCACGCTGTCGGCTTGGCTGATGTCACACTGAATGGTTTGGACGTGTGTGCCCTGCCCACCCTGGGCATGGAGCTTGTCTTGCATGCGCAGCAAGCCTTCTGCATCGCGGTCAAGCAGCACCACGCGCGCGCCCAATTGCGCCAAACGCTCAGCCACCGATGCCCCGATACCACTGGCCGCACCCGTGACCACGCACACGCGGCCTTGCAAATCCAGCCAGTTTTTGTCCCCAACCATGTCGCTGTCCTTTTTCCAATCTCTGGGGCAGATTGTGGGAATGGGGAGCGAATTTGTTTTTGACGAATCGAACGAAGAACAGGACAATTCGTGCAGACTGGAGACGAAAAATGGCAATTTCTAGGGTAATCCCCAACTACGATTTGTACGGTGATTCAAGTCGACTGGAGGATTCAGGCGCCTTCAATTTCGAATGGATTCCGCAGCGCTCCACGCACTACAACTGGTTGATTCATCCTCACCGCCACGAGTCGTTCATCCAGGTGCTGTACCTCACGCAGGGCCATGCCGACGTGCAGATTGACCATGTCCAGCAAACCCTGCACGCGCCCTGCGTGATGTTGATCCCCGCAGGCCACGTGCACGGGTTCCGGTTTTCCCACGACACTGACGGGCCCGTGGTCACGGCCATGCAGAAAGCGCTGGAATCGGTGGCGGCCGTGACGATGCCGCCACTGCTCGACACCATACGCACGCCACGGCTGCTGTCACTGCAATCAGAGATGCGCTACATCGACCAGCTCATGCCCCTGTTCCGTGCCTTGGAGCAAGAGTCTCACACCTCGGCAGAGGGCCAAGTAGCCGCGGGCACATCACTGCTGCTGGCCTTGATGGTGCAGGTTCACCGCATCAGCAAATTGTCAGACACCACCGAGACCCAGACGCACTACAGCATTTCGCGAAAAGCAAGACAAATCGAAAAATTTCGCAGCCTGATCGACAAACATTTCCGCACTGAGCATTCGCTGCAAGCCTATGCAAACCAGCTGGGCGTGACGGTTGGACAACTCTCGCGGCTGTGCCGTGAAGTGTTGGGCAAGTCAAGCTTGCAAGTGATCAATGACCGGCTGATTCAAGAGGCCCAACGCGAACTGGTTTACACCGCATTGCCCATCAAGCAACTGGCCTGCGAGCTGGGGTTTGAAGACGATGCTTACTTCAGCCGATTTTTTCGCAAACACATCGGCGTCACACCCAAGGCCTACAGGGCCAGGTCCTTGGCCCAAATGGTGAGAGAGGCCTAAGCCTGAAGCAGCCGTTCAAACTCATCTCGAATGATCCGATAGCATTCACAAGATTGCAGCTCTAAGCCAGGCCGGTCCAGCAGCGTGATGGACCCGCGGCTGTAGGCAATCACATGATCGGCCTTGAGGGCGTTTGCAATCTCTGAAATGCCACTGCGTCTGACACCGAGCAAACCAGCAATGGACTCCTGAGTCATCCGCAACGTGTCGGTTGGCAAGCGATCAAACCGCGTCAACAGCCAGCGGCAAAAACTCTGGTGAAGCGTGTGGCCTTTCAAACAAGCCAGCGTTTGCGCCATCTCCGACGTCAAGGCTTGCGTGTACCGCAACAGTTGTTTTTGCATATTGCCTGCCCGGCGAAACTCTCTGCGCAAGGTCGTGCTTGGCAGACGAAGCGCATAGCCCGGGCTTTCAACACTTGCAATGCCCAACGATGTTTCGCCACTGAGGAAAGTGGCAATGCCAACCATGCCTTCGTTGCCCACCGCAGCCACTTCGGGATTCGCTGCGTGCAGGCTTTCGTGAAGCACAGAAACGATGGCTGTCAATGGAAAATAGACGCTGCGGTTGTTCGTACCAGGCCGGTAAAGCACCTGGCCTTTGGACAGGCTCAATAGCGTCAAGTGCGGCAACAATTGTTTGAGGTCAACATCTGGGAGCGAAGCCAGCAGATGGTTTTGCCGCGCTGCAGTTAAGGTACTGGGCATCGCCGCATTGTGATGTCAACAACGCAGCCTGTATGTGCGTTTGTCCATAAAACTGGTTCGTTTGGGCTGCTGCCGGTTTCAAAGTATGCGTCCGGCCATCCCATGTTGACTGGTGATGGCGGCCATGCCTGACAGTTAGATGGAGATGGCTTTCCAGCGGTGCGGCAGTAGTTCCCCGATCTGGCTGGCCCTCTGTGTTGGCAGGCGTGTCAGCACATCTTTCAGG
>CAZHDP010000467.1:0-2766 GCA_964531605.1 uncultured Burkholderiaceae bacterium
CGATGCCGTGGTGGTGGTCAATGCGGGTGAAACCGGCACCATCGCCTACCCCAGCCTGACGAAGAACTTTCACCATGAGATTGAACTGGTGGTGGCGATCGGCAAAGGGGGCAAAAACATCAAGGCAGCTGACGCTTTGAGCCACGTATACGGCTACGCCGTGGGCCTGGACATGACCCGCCGTGACCTGCAAGGCGACATGAAAAAGCAAGGTCGCCCCTGGGAAATCGGCAAATCGTTTGAAGAGTCAGCCCCCATCGGACCCATCACGCCAGCGGCCCAAGCTGGGGATGTGGCCAATGCGGAGATCTGGCTGCAAGTCAACGGCCAAGACCGCCAACGCAGCAACACCAGCAAACTGATCTGGAACATCGGGGAATTCATCGAGTACATGAGTGCAGCCTGGGAATTGCAACCCGGTGATTTGATTTACTCGGGTACCCCTGAAGGCGTGGCCGCCGTGGTGTCTGGCGACACCCTGGTGGGCAGCGTGTCGGGACTTGGTGATTTGCGCGTTCGCGTCGCGTAAACACAACGACAAAGGCGGGGCCACACAAAGGCCATGGCCCGCTTTGAAGTTCAGGCGCGATGACCTCGCGCCTGCCGTGCACTTTGCTGCCGAATGCACAAAACCACAGGGTAAGCACTCCCCCTTTTTGCCGTCATGAGGCAATATAATTCATGCGTTCGATTTAACATCCGTAAATCGATTTCGCATAGATAAATAAGCCAACCCCTGGAGTCGCTTTTTATGCTGGAAAAACTCGCCAAACTCTGTGCCATCCTGGCGGGGGTTTTACTCACCTTCATTACCCTGATGACCTGCGCAAGTCTGATCGGTCGCAACACCACGGGCGATACCCTGGCAGGTGACTTTGAGTTGACCGGCGTGGCTGCGGGCGCTGCGGTTGCATTGTTCATGCCCTGGTGTCAGTTGAAGCAAGGCAACATCATTGTTGATTTTTTCACCGCCAAAGCCAGTGAGCAGACCAACGCTTTGTTAGACCGCTTCGGGGCCTTGATGATGGGCGCCGTGTTTGCGTTGCTGACCTGGCGAACCAGTGTGGGGGCGCTCAATGCCTACGCCACACAGTCAAGCTCGATGATGCTTGGGTTTCCGGAATGGATTGTCTACATGACCATGATCCCGCCCTTCATTCTGACCACGGTGATCTCATTGGTACAGGCCATTTCTGGTTTCAAGTCTCCCAGCGAGGTGGGCAAATGAGTGCGATTCAACTGTCTCTGATGATCTTTGGTGCGATGCTGGTCTTCATGGCCTTGCGCGTGCCCATTGCCATTGCCATGTTCGGGGCTGGCACGATCGGCTACTTGGTACAAACCGGCTGGGGAGCCTATTCCAATTTTTTGAACAGTCTGGCGTTCGCACGGTTCGCAAACTATGACCTGTCGGTGATCCCTTTATTCATTTTGATGGGTCATTTCGCGACACAGGGTGGCATCAGCAAGGCCTTGTTTCAATTCGCAGCCGGCGTGATGGGCCGTTTCAGGGGCGGCTTGGCGATGGCTGCGGTACTGGCCAGCGCCGCATTTGGCTCCATCTGCGGATCTTCTGTTGCGACAGCGGCCACCATCACAGGCGTGGCACTGCCGGAAATGAAACGCCATGGGTATTCCGGCCGCTTGTCCACCGGTACGTTAGCGGCGGGAGGCACGCTGGGCATTTTGATCCCCCCTTCAGTCCCGTTGGTCATCTACGCCATTTTGACGGAGCAAAACATTGCGAAGTTGTTTGCTGCGGCAATGGTTCCTGGGCTCATTGCCATGGTCGGGTACATGGTGGCCATCGCAATCTACGTGCGTGTTGTACCAGGCCAAGCACCTGAGGTAGAAAGTAACAGTGAACACCTGTCACCGCACGCCTTGATGGGTATCCTGCCCATCGCCATTATTTTCTTGATCGTGTTTGGCGGCATCTACGGAGGCCTGTTTACCCCAACCGAAGGCGCTGCGGTCGGTGCGGCTTGCACTTTTGTTGCAGCGTTGCTCAAAAGGGAAATCACTTGGACGAAATTCAAGCACTGCTTCTACGCTACGGCCGAAAGCTCAGCCATGATCTTCGTGATTTTCATCGGCGCAGATGTCATGAATGCTTCATTGACATTGACCCAAATCCCCACGCAATTGGCAGAGGTGATCCACAGCTGGGGTTTTGCGCCGATCTGGGTGGTGAGCGCCATCCTGCTGTTTTACGTGATCTTGGGCGCTGTGATGGACGAGTTGTCCATGATTTTGCTGACCATCCCGATCTTCTACCCTTTGATCATGGGCATGGATTTCGGCATGAGCAAAGAATACACCGCCATCTGGTTTGGCATCATGGTACTGATGACCGTGGGCTTTGGGATGCTGGCGCCCCCTGTAGGGCTCAATGTCTATGTGGTCAACGGCATGGCTAAAGACGTTCCTATGGCTGAAAGCTACCGTGGCGTGATGCCCTTTTTGATCAGTGACACGATTCGCACAGTCGTATTGCTGCTGATCCCCAGCATCTCGTTGTTCTTGGTCAAATACGTATCTTAGGATCCGCATAAGGCATACCCTGTAGTCTCAAACAAGGATGCCGCGTTATCGTTCAGGCTGGCTCAGGTTTTTCAATTTTTGTCATTTCATTCAGGAGACATTCATGATTCAACGTCGTTCCTTACTCAAATCTGGCGCCGCAGTGGCGCTGGCAGCCCCCGCCTTGAATGCAGTGGCCCAACAGACGGTCACGCTGAAATTCCACACCTTCATGGCCCCTCA